>JAAYII010000146.1 GCA_012523535.1 Peptococcaceae bacterium | reverse complement strand
TTTTCTCCAAGGTACATACCATGCCTAAGCATTCGACCCCTACCGGGACGGTTTTGACTGGTACCCGATTGCTTACTCATAGGGCCAACTCCTCCTCGGACAGTTGCGATAATGCAATTTGCCTATATACTTCACAATCCTGCATAAGTTTATCATGGGTGCCTATACCTACAATTTTGCCTTCATCCAAGACAATGATTTGATCAGCATTCATAATGGTATTTATCCTTTGAGCCACAATTATAACTGTACTGTCCCTGGTTTCCTCCTTTAAAGCCCGGCGTAAAGCCGCGTCGGTTTTAAAATCCAAAGCGGAAAAACTATCATCAAAAATATATATTTCAGGTTTTTTAACCAAGGCCCTGGCAACAGCCAAGCGCTGCCTCTGTCCACCTGAAACATTGGCTCCCCCCTGGGCAATTTCCGCATCCAAGCCTTCGGGTTTTCCCTGGATAAAATCCAAGATTTGCGCTATACTTGCCGCCCGAAGCAATTCACTCTCCGTTGCACTTTCTACGCCATATTGTAAATTGCTCTTGATACTGCCCGCGAATAATAGAGCCTTTTGAGGGACATAGCCAATTTTTTGTCGAAGTTCATGCTGGGGAACATTACGAACGTCCGCCCCGTCAACTAAGATTCTTCCGCCGGTAACATCGTAAAAGCGAAGCAAAAGATTAATAATGGTTGTTTTCCCGCTGCCTGTACCGCCGACAATGGCTGTGGTTTGTCCCGGTCGGGCTACAAAATTGATACCGCTTAGAACATCGGCTTGAGCGTCCGGATAGCGAAAGGAAACATTTTGAAATTCCACCCGGCCTCGGCATTCGGGCAGAAACAGTTCCAAATCTTGAGCATCTTTGATGGCAATATCCGTCTCCAGTACTTGCGCAACCCGTTCTGCAGATACGGCCGCTCGAGGCAACATTATGGATACCATGGAAATCATCAGGAATGCCATGATAATCATCATGGCATATTGAATAAAAGCCATAATATGACCGACCTGGATGACACCCTGGTCAACTTGATGGGCACCCACCCAGACAATAAGAAGGGCAATTCCGTTCATAATTAGCATCATTATCGGCATCATAAAAGCCATGACCCGGTTGACAAACAGATTGGTTCTGGTTAAATCCGTATTGGCGGTATTAAATTTTTGTTCTTCATAGTTTTGGTTGTTAAAGGCCCTGATCACCATTGTGCCTGTGAGTATTTCTCGTGTGATCAAATTTAGCCTATCGACAAATTTTTGAACCAGCTTGAATTTGGGCATAACCACACTGAACATAGTGATCACAACGATTAAAATAACAGCTAAAGCTACCCCTATAATCCAAGCCATGGAAAATCCGCTGTTTAAAACCTTAAGGACTCCGCCTATTCCCAAGATGGGAGCATAAAAGACAATTCTAAGAAGCATAACCATCAATATTTGAATCTGTTGAATATCATTGGTACTCCTCGTAATTAAAGATGCGGTTGAAAACTTATCAAACTCTGTATGGGAAAAACTAACCACTTTTCTGAAAACATGTCCTCGCAGTTTTTTTGAAAGCCCGGCCGCCATTCTGGCTGCAAGAAAACTAACAGTAATTGTAGCCGCTACACTTAACAAGGTAACAAGCAGCATCCATAAACCGGTTACAAAAATATAATTTGTTTGAAGCTTATCAACGTCAAAACCGACGGTTTTATACTCTTGACGAAGATAATTCATAGCGGCCTGATTAATCATAGATTCTTCCATTAATGCTAATTTTTGACCGGCCCGGTTCTTAAATTCCTCTATCACTAAAGGAGATGTTTGGGCTAATTGGTTGGAGTCTAACCCCAATCTATTGATTTCCGTAACAAGCAAAATAGCTCGGCCAAATATGGCATTTAGTTCATCCCGCTGTTTATTATCTATATCCTTTAATTCAACCAAAGACTCAGTTTCCAATCCGGGATATTTTTTAACATAAGCTTTATATTTATCAGCAGAAAGACTGCTTTTTGTCAACAAGTTATAATAGGTTTTTACTCTTTCTTTATCTTCTTCATTTAAATAAAGTGTAATTTTATTCAGCTCGCGGAGGCGCATAACTTCGGGTACCGCATCTTTGATTCCTCCCTGTTGGATGCCTACATTCACGATGTCGGACATATAACCCGGCAGTGATAAATCACATAAAGCCTGAATAAAAAGAAGAATGATTATGAAAATTATGGTTAAGGCAAAGGGCTTTAAA
>JAAYII010000145.1 GCA_012523535.1 Peptococcaceae bacterium | reverse complement strand
GTTAAATTTACATGCAAAACACATGCCATATTAAATAATTCAAACTTCTCAAACATCTTGGGCTATTATATAATTAAAGAAAAGTTTAATTACGAAACTTTAAGGTTTAATCCTAAGACCGGGTTTAATTTTGAGTCTAAACTATTGAAGCAATTATTGAGGTAATAAGAAAGTGGTTTAGAGTAGTAAGAAGATGGGAGAAGTAATATGCAAATCTCAACTTTCAAGCCAATTAAGATCACTGATCCTACCTTATCGACCGAACAAAACATTTTTGGCAGTAACCTGGGGGAGATATGGACCGGTATTTTGCACTGTAAGGAATGCTTTTTGCAAGACAAATTAAACCCCATAGATTGTGATTTTTTACGCCCGGAAGTTGCCAGTTCCTGGATAAGGTCGCGCCAGGCAGGCATTGACCCTTATAATAGAGACTTTGGACGCAAACTTTCCCCACAGGAATTTGCTAAGGTATTAGAGGAAAACCGTTTGTTAATGGAAGTTGCTATTCCTCTCATGGAAAAGCATACTGAATTTGTCACTTGGTCCAATTACGTTTTATGGCTTTATGACAAGAATTGTGTGACTTTATATGGTGTAGGAAACAATTTTGTTTCCGATCGCATTAATGACGCTGAAGGGCATCTTCTTAATGAAAGTACTTTCGGGACTTCAGCTCATTTTTTGGCCATAAAATATAAACAGCCTGTGCAGCTAATAGGCCCTGAAAATTATGCTGTGCTATTTGATAAAGTAATTTGTTCCTCAGCTCCGATTATGGAAGAAAATGGAAATGTAATCGGGGCTTTTGTTTTGTCTCATTGGATGGGAGAAACCCCTTGGAAAAAAGAGCTGCATAATATGTGGTTTCATTCTTTGGGCTGGGTGTGTTCTTTGGCAACCGCCACGGAAAAACAGTTGGAGCTTTTACGCAGCAACAAAGCCTTAATTAAAACCAATGCCGAGCTGCAAGAAACCAATCAAAAATTGGAGATCATGAACGACACCCTGAAAACCTATCTCAGCTATATTAATGAAGGAATTGTTGCCGTGGATCGACATGGCAACATTCTTCATTGCAACTCGGTGGGAGCCCATATTTTTCAATTGGATACAAACTTAACTCAAAAGCACAATATCCTGAATTTTTTTGCGCCCGATTCACCGATTCGTAAGTATTTAAATGAAGGAATTAAGGTTGAATGCTTGGAAGAAAAAATTTTAATTTCCAATACAGAAAAAAATTACTTAATCAATATTGATCCGGTAACTAATCAAAAAACAAAAGAAAAAAACATTATCATTCTTAGATTTGTTTCAGCAGAAAAAGCTGATAACCTGGCCAATAAACGCCTTGGAATGGGCGCAACTTTCACTTTTGAGGAAATACATGGACAGAGTCCGGAACTAAATAAAGTTAAAGCTCTGGCCAAACGCTTCGCAGCATCACCGGAAAATATTCTACTTACAGGGGAGAGCGGTACAGGCAAGGAGCTTTTTGCCCATGCCATTCACAACGAAGGCCGGCCCAACGGACCATTTATTGCCGTTAACTGTGCAGCGATGCCGCGCAATCTGGTTGAAAGCGAATTATTCGGTTATGAACGGGGCGCTTTTACCGGGGCGGTGACAAGCGGCAAACCAGGCAAAATCGAACTGGCTAATGGCGGGACCTTGTTTTTGGATGAAATCGAAGATATGCCTTACGAGATTCAGGCTGTTTTGCTTAGAGTTTTGGAGGATAAAAAGGTTATGCGCTTGGGTGGTAGCCGTTACAAGCAAGTTGATTTTAGACTAATTGCGGCAACCAATACAGACTTGTACGAAATGGTTAAGGAAAAAAAATTCCGCAGTGACCTTTTCTTTAGACTCTCGGTAATTAAACTTGATATTCCGCCACTGCGCCAAAGACAAGGTGATATCTTGTATCTAGCCAATTATTTTATTGCAAAATATTCAGCTAAGATTGGGATTGAGCCTCCACCCTTGGATCAAGCGGTTATTGACGTAATCAATGCCTATGATTGGCCGGGCAATGTTAGGCAATTGGAAAATGCCATGATATATGCCGTCAATATGGCAGGTAACGGGGTTATACAGCTTAAACACCTTCCCCAAGAGATCCTTGCCTTAGCCCGGGAAGAAAAAATCATTTTCCCAAAACAGGCCGAGTCTAATCAATTAAGTGGCTTAGTTTCATTGAAAGAATATGAAATGGCTGCAATCCAAAACGCTTTGACTAAAACCGGTCATAATATTCCGGCAGCTGCGAGACTGTTAAAGATCAGTAAGGCTACCTTATATAGAAAATTACGGGAGTATAATATTGAATTTTGATAATTTTTTTTTCTTAGGAGGAAAATTAAATTTAATGTTGAATAATTATAACGTTGGCTCTTGACAACGGCCATTATTATTTTTATAATTTATTTTTCAGCTTCCGCCTTTAAATGGCGGATTTTAGCTCTAAAGCTACTGTACCTGGTTTTATTGGGGGCACTTGCAGATCGAGGAGATTGTTATGTCTCAAACAATTAGGGAAAGAACTGAACAAGAAGAATACAGCAGGCTTTCTCCTTTGGCGGCCAAAAGTGCTGAAGCCAAAAGAGCCCGAGAAGAAAAGGAATGTCAGATAAGAACCAAATTTCAAAGGGATCGGGACAGGATTCTTCATAGCAAACCTTTCCGTCGTTTGAAACATAAGACCCAAGTTTATATAGCTCCCATAGGAGACCATTTTCGCACCAGAATGACCCATAGTTTGGAGGTTGCTCAGATTTGCCGAACTATCGGCAGGGGATTGCGTTTGAATGAAGACTTGATAGAGGCTATTGCTTTGGGCCATGATGTTGGACACACTCCTTTTGGGCATGTGGGCGAAGAAACATTAGCTTCTATCGTTGGGCATTTTGAGCATAATGAACAATCCGTTAGAATATTTACCGTTCTGACAGGTAATGGTAAAGGTATGAATCTTACTGAGGAAGTACTGGATGGAATCCTTCATCATACCGGTGAGGGCATACCGAAAACTTTGGAAGGACAGATAGTAAAAATTGGCGATCGTATTGCTTATCTATGCCATGATTATGATGATGCTCTCAGGGCGGAGCTGCTAAAAATAGAAGATCTCCCCCCGGTGGTCAAGAAAGTTCTGGGCAATACAACAAGCGAAATGATTTCCACCATGGTAACCGATATGATTTATTCATCCATGAATAGCAGTTATATCCGCTTATCCGAAGAAGTTGCCCAGGCCATGGACGAATTTCGGCATTTTATGTTTGAAAGGGTTTACCTCAGCGATACTTTAAAGGAAGAGCGTAAAAAAGGGAAACTAATCGTAGAAATTCTCTTTGACTATTATACTCATCATCCGGAATTGCTACCTTCTGAATATTTGGTTTGGGCGGAAGGTAATCTTACCAAAGCAGTGACCGACTATATTGCAGGTTTAACGGACAACTATGCTATTAGCACCTTCAGACACTTCTTTATACCCAGGGAATAAATAATGAAAGAATTAAAATTTTATAAATTTAATGTAAACCTTAAAAATTAAAATAAATAGAAGGAAATTGAAAAAATTTATCGAAAAAGATAAGGACTTGTCAATTTCAACTCCCGAATCTTTTTGACTTGGCTGTTAAGCCATAAAAGGGCGTGCTAAAGTGGACAACAGGATTCCTGAAGATTTTATTGAGGAAGTGCGCCGACAAGCGGACATAGTACAAATTATATCAGAACATGTAGTATTAAAACGTACGGGCAAAAACTATCAAGGGCTTTGTCCGTTTCATTCTGAAAAGACCCCAAGTTTCAACGTTAACCCTGAACGGCAAATGTTTTATTGTTTTGGCTGCCATACAGGGGGCAATGTTTTTACATTTTTAATGAAAATAAACAACTTGGCCTTTATCGACGCGGTGAAAGTCGTTGCGGAGAAAACGGGTATAGCTTTTCCGGAAAAAGAACTTTCACCCGGGCAAAAGAAAAAGGAACTCAAGCGTAAACGTTTTTTGGAAATTCATAAATTGGCGGCCAATTATTTTCATGAAGTTCTTCTGAACAGTCCGGAAGGTCGACCGGGCAGGGAATATTTGGAGAGAAGAGGTATTGGGGTAAAGATCATTAATGATTTCGCTTTGGGGTATGCTCCCGCTCAATGGGATGGGTTGCTGAAATATATGGCCTTAAGAAACGTCTCCCCTGAGGAATTGGTAGAATTCGGATTGGCCGTCAGTAAAACCAATAATGACTGAAAACAAAGTTACTATGACCGCTTCAGGGGCAGAATTATTTTTACTATTCAGGATTTGCGCGGTTCTCCGATAGCTTTCGGAGGCAGAGTATTGGATGATTCATTGCCTAAATATCTTAATTCCCCGGAGACCGCTTTTTTCCATAAAGGTCGCAACCTTTATGCCATTCATTGTGCCAGCGGGGAAATAAGGGAAACAGGGTATGCCCTTCTCCTTGAAGGCTATATGGATACCATCGCTGTTCATAAGGCGGGACTCAGAAATGCAGTAGCTTCTCTCGGAACGGCTTTTACCAGGGACCAGGCTAAAATGTTAAAAAGATATGCCAATAAAGTTGTTATCGGCTATGATTCCGATAATGCCGGTGTGCAGGCATCATTGAGGGCCGGAGAGATACTCCTGGAAGAGGGTTTTAGAGTGGAAGTGCTGGATTTGGACGGGGCCAAAGACCCCGATGAATTTCTAAGTAAATATTCCATAAAGGAATTCCAAAAGAGAGTTGAAAATGCCATCCCGTTTTTAGAATTCAAATTCAGAAACCTGGTTAAGGATATTCCCCCTCGCACCATACAGGATAAGGCTGAGATTATCAGAAGATTGGCGCCGGATATTTTAAAAATATCAAGCGCCGTGGAAAAAGAAGGTTATGAAAGATTTTTGAGTCAAGAATTAGGGCTAACTTGGGATGCAGTGCAAGATGAAATAAATAGTTTAGCAAACAAAGACCAAAAAGACAAGGGAATTTCCAAAAAAAATTCAAATATACAGGATATTTATGTAAAAAACAGAAATAATAATAAAGGGATAGAACTTGTCTATCCAATGAATACTGTTGTCCCTTTGGGAGTTTTTAAGGCGGAGCAAATAATATTGAGAATAATATTGGAAAATCCGGATAAAAAAAGGATAGTAACAGAAAATTTGGGGAATGATTTTTGGCGACTGAAAGAACATAAATATATTTTTGAGAATTATCCGGAGAAAAATCTTGGCCTAGTCGACAGCAATGAATCCTGGTATGTTGAGGTCCAAAAACGTCTAGCCGAGATCTATGAAATTGACATAGGTACCGATAAGGACGAAATACTCCTAGAAGACTGCATTTCTTCCATTAAAAATTCTCAAAATAAAGAAAGCTTGGAAGAATTGCAGGCCAAAAAGATAAATTTGGAGAAATCCGGAGATATGGATGGAGCTCTTAAAATACTCCAGGAGATAGGAGAGCGGTTGAAACGTGAAAAATACTACCGGCGAAATGATTGCGAATTGCCCGCTGGAAAGGGGAAATTCGATGGTTGATGTAGAGAGAAAAGAAAATGTCACCAACTTGATTGAGTTAGGAAAAAGTAAAGGCAATCTAACCTATGATGAGATTGCTAATGCTTTGCAAAAAATTGATCTATCCGAAGAGCAAATTGAAGAAATATATGATCAGCTAAACGGTCTCGGTATTGATGTCATTGATGACAATGCTGAGGTGGAAATAGATAAGGAAACTAAGGAACTTGCCGAAGAAATAGCCAATGAGACCGATATAGACCTATCCATACCTGAAGGTGTGGGCATTGATGATCCTGTAAGGATGTACCTTAAGGAAATCGGCCGAGTTCCTCTTTTGACAGCCGAAGAAGAGATTGAATTGGCCTTAAGAATGGAAGCCGGCGACGAGACGGCCAAGCGGCGTTTGGCTGAGGCCAATTTGCGTCTCGTTGTCAGTATTGCCAAACGCTATGTTGGGCGCGGTATGCTTTTTCTTGATCTTATTCAAGAGGGCAATCTTGGATTAATTAAAGCCGTGGAAAAATTTGATTATCGTAAAGGCTTTAAATTCAGCACCTATGCGACTTGGTGGATCAGACAGGCCATCACCCGAGCCATAGCCGACCAGGCTAGAACTATTCGTATTCCGGTCCATATGGTGGAAACCATAAATAAACTTATCCGGGTCAATAGGCAACTCTTGCAAGAGTTGGGCCGGGATCCCACTCCCGATGAAACGGCCAGAGTTAAGCAACTTCCCGAAGAAAGAGTCAGGGAAATCCTAAAAATTGCTCAAGAGCCGGTCTCTTTGGAGACCCCGATTGGGGAAGAAGAAGATTCCCATTTGGGAGATTTTATACCCGATGAAGATGCTCCGGCTCCTTCGGAAGCGGCTTCTTTCATCCTGCTGAAAGAACAACTGGAAGAAGTATTGGAAACTCTGACACCAAGGGAGGAAAAAGTCCTGAGGTTAAGATTCGGCCTGGATGATGGGCGTTCAAGAACTTTGGAGGAAGTCGGGCAGGAATTCGGAGTAACCAGAGAACGAATTCGCCAGATTGAGGCTAAAGCCTTGCGTAAACTTCGCCATCCCAGCCGGAGTAAAAAACTCAAGGATTATCTGGAGTAACTGATTTCTGTTGAATTTTAATTTTCCATTTAAATTCAAGAAAAAAATCCTTGACCATGGTAGCATAATTACGTATAATAAACGTCGCGGGCTTTCCTCGATAGCTCAACGGTAGAGCAACCGGCTGTTAACCGGTAGGTTGCTGGTTCGAATCCAGCTCGGGGAGCCATTCTTGGGCCTATAGCTCAGCGGTAGAGCGGCCGGCTCATAACCGGTTGGTCCCTGGTTCGATCCCAGGTGGGCCCACCAATTTTGAGCTCGAGGTTCACCTAAATATAAAGAACCAGGCTTGAAAGTTAATTATATCTGTAAATAAGAACTTCGGCTGAGCCGAAGTTTTATTTTATTTATTATTTATTGAGATCTTAATGGTCGTTATTGTCAAAAATGACAGGGTGAAAAAGCTAATGAAACTGGGACCACGCCTTAAGACCATAGCTTCTTTTGTACCCAGGGGTACGAATTTGGCCGATATCGGTACCGATCATGCATATCTTCCGGTGAATTTGCTTCAACAAAGAGTTATTGCCAAAGCCATTGGTGTCGACAATCATCGGGGGCCATATGAATCAGCCCTGGAGACGGTAAGAGCCCATGGCTTAACCGATATGATAGAAATACGCCTGGGCAACGGCCTGGTCCCCATTAAAAAAGGAGAAGTTGAAACACTGGTCATAGCCGGGATGGGAGGAAAGAATATCCTTGAGATTTTGCAAAGCAATCCACCGGTTATGGAAGATATCCGCACCTTGATTCTTCAACCGCAAGGCGCGGAAGAACAAGTCCGGGTTCAACTGTTGCTTAAGGAGTGGAAACTAAAAGCGGAATGCCTGGTAGCTGAGGAGGGCTTTATTTATTATGTTTTTTGTTTTTCCCGTCTGGAAGGCTATAGCTTGAAAGATATTGAAAGCAAAATAAAAAAACTTGCAACGGATCTGGCGGAGTTTTGCGGATTTTGGGAACAAGTTGACCTCGACAAAATAAAAGCGGGCGGCATTGAGTCGGCCGGTGCGGATTCAATTAATGAGGAAAGCTCTATTTTGTTAAAATATATCTGGAAGCTGGGTCCTTTATTGCTGTGGCGAAAGGATAAGCTTTTACTCGATATTGTTGAAAAAACCATTGAGCAGCAGCAAAGAATAATAAAGTCTATGACCAGGACAAAGAGAAGAGAAATCGAACAGGCAGCGAAAGGACTGCAAGCTGAAATTCATGTTCTGGAGGGAATAAAAAAATGGCTGTTACAGTAGGACAGGTTGAACAACTTATTGAAAAAATTGCTCCCAGGTCCTGGGCCGAGGATTGGGATAATCCTGGTCTCTTGATAGGAAGCAGTGCTCAGAAAGTAAATACCATACTGCTTTCGCTGGATGCAACTAAAAAAGTAGTGGAGGAAGCGGTTGCCCAAAAAGCCGACCTGATCGTTACCCATCATCCGTTGCTTTTTAAACCGCTCAAGAACTTGAGAATGGACAATCCAGCGGCCCAACTTCCCTTGACTATCTTACAGCAGGGTATAGCTTTATATGCCGCTCATACCAATCTTGATCAGTCAGAATTGTCTTCGAGCTTAACCCTGGCTAAAATTTTGGATTTAAATGATGTTGAATTCTTGGAAGTTACTTCCTCATCCAAGCTTATAAAAATCGTAACTTTTGTTCCCGAAGAATATGTGGAAACCGTTCGGCAGGCTTTGGCTGCCGAGGGTGTCGGTTCGGCAATAACTCGGGGAGAACACAGCGCCTTTTATAGTGACTGTTTTTATCAAAGCAAGGGAGAAGGAATGTTTAAAGCCCTACCGGGCGCAGATCCGACAATAGGGAATATTGGAGAACTAACTAGAGTTCCGGAAATTCGCCTGGAAAGTATTGTGGATGAAAGGTGTTTAGACAGAGCGGTCAAAGCTCTGCATAAATCCCATCCTTATGAAGAGCCGGCCTATGACCTAATTCCCTTGCGGAATCGTGGCAAAATCCGAGGGTATGGTGCAATAGGCTATCTTAAAGAACCTTGCTCCCTGGAAGAGTTATGGCCAACTTTTCTTGATAACTTAAAGCACAATTCTCGCATTAAAGCCTTCCCGGCCGACTATGATTTGACCTCCGTCCGGCTGGCCGGTGACAAGAAAAAGAAAATAAGAAAGGTGGCCATAGCCAACGGCAGCGGCAGCGGTCTGGTATCCAAGGCCATATTTAACGGGGCGGATCTTTATATTACCGGAGATATCGATTATCATGGTGTATTGGATTCCTTGGATGCCGGAATGGCAGTCGGTGAACTGGGCCATTTCTTCAGCGAAATTCCGATGATCCAGTCGCTCTTTACTTATTTAAGTCAGGATAAAACGATGAAAGGCATAAAGATAATTATTAGCGAGCAGACCAGAAATCCATGGCAAAATGATAGTTAAATTGGTGATTAAGTTATACACAAATTTTTTATACACATAATCAACCGCGTTTCCTTGGCAAAAAAACTGTAAAAATAATAAAATATGATAAAGAATATACACATGTTATCCACAAATTGTGAATAACATAGAATTAAAATAATTACAAGATCATAAAATTTTTTAGATTATAATATCAAATACTAAGAACTATTGTAAAAAAATGTCGCTTGACAAAATTTTTTGTTGTGTTAAATTATATAAGCCTGTTAATTAATTTGACCAATATAAAATAATATTAATAAGATAATGAACGAAGTTAACCGGATGGTCGCGGGGACAAGTACCGAAAGGTCGTCTCTGAGGAAAGTCCGAGCTCCATAGGGCAGGGT
>JAAYII010000144.1 GCA_012523535.1 Peptococcaceae bacterium | reverse complement strand
GGACAAAAGGTATTAGCCCAAAGAAAACCGCCGCGGCGAGAAGGGAGGGAATAACAATAATATTTTCTCCTCTTCTGTCAGCCACCTTGCCCACAGTCAACCTGGATAAAAAAAGCCCGACGGAATTAATCGTGAAAAAGAGCCCCACGTTGCCGAGATTTTTATCCAAAGCAAAAAGGGGCAGGAAAGACATGATACTGGAAAAGGCAATAAAAACCAAAATAATTACGGTCGATGGCAAAAAAACACCATATTCAAAACCGAGAAAAGTCTTTGGCAGCGCCCCTTTGCCGACGGGCTGCACATCTTTGCGTTTATTTTCACTTTGTACCTTTGCTTTGTTCCTGCGTTCGTACTTTATGCAACAATCCAGGATCATGCTCACTAATGTAACAGCGGTGGCCAAAATAAAAAGAGGCCGGAAATTTTCAACTTGGCCCGTACCTATAATGGTTAAAGCTATACCCGGAGCCAGGGCCGAAGCGATGGTCCCGTAAAGGCTATAATAGCCAAGACCTTCGGACAACCGGGATTTGGGTATAATATCCGCCGCAATGGCACCGCCGCAAGTAGAATGTATACCGAAACCGATCCCGTGCAAAATGCGGAAAAGAATCAACATTATAATCACAGAAGCAAAATTATATAAAAAACAAGCAACAGCACATAAGAAAGCGCCCAAGACAAGCAATTTAACCCGTCCGAATTTATCGGATAAAACACCGGTCAGCGGCCGGGAGGCCAGAGCGGAAAAGGTATAAACCGTCATAATCACCCCGGCATAAACCGTGGTTCCGGTTAAATTCTTGGCATAAATGGGCAAAGTAGACGAAAAAAAATAGTTGCAAAAACTAATCCCGGAACAAGCTATCATAATTAGGATGAAATCTGAGCTCCATAGTTTTTCTTTGGCTTTATTCATTTTCATTTACCTCCAGGGGAGGAATCCCCTTATTAATTTCATATTTAATATAACTCTTTTGTCAAGTGCACTCTGGTCTCCACTATCCCATAAAAAAATAAACTTCATCTTCCGATGAAGTATTGCTTTTTATTGGGGTGGATAGTGGGACTTGAACCCACGCATGCCGGAGCCACAATCCGGTGTGTTAACCGCTTCACCATATCCACCACGATTTTTTATTTGAAAATTTTACATCAGCCATTCGCTGCGTCCCTTGCGCATCGGACAGCGAACATCCAAATGTAAATCTAAATTCAAGTAATGGCGCGCCTGGAGAGATTCGAACTCCCGACAACCTGCTTAGAAGGCAGATGCTCTATCCAGCTGAGCTACAGGCGCATATTACTCTATAGTACCAGTGGTCATGTCCCTAGTGGCCAAATCCCCATGATGTCATTTCAAAGTGGTCGGGGCAGAGGGATTTGAACCCCCGCCCTCCTGCTCCCAAGGCAGGCGCGCTACCAAGCTGCGCTATACCCCGCCGGTTTTGTGACAATGAATAGTATATCTTAAGTGAAAAGGCTAGTCAAGAAGCATTTATGCAGTATTGAAGCTTGTGTTTTACCACTTTTCTTGCCAATAAGAATGGATTATGCCGCTAGAATTAATAATACTAAAAAATTTGCTTGAGGTAGAAGCGCAGCGAGTATATATTATAAAACCTTCCCCAGATTTTGTCCAGATAAAACTTCTTCCAATAAAGGAATTAATTGGCGGAAAGCTTGCGCTCTGTGACTTATAGTATTTTTTTCTTCCATTTCCAATTCAGCCATAGTCTTGCCCAGTTCCGGCAGGTAAAACACGGGATCATAGCCAAAGCCGCCTTTGCCCTTTTTTTCTTGCAAAATCCGGCCTTCTACAACTCCTTCCAGTAAATATTCCCGTCCGTCCGGAATGATAACGGCCAAAGAACAACGGAAACGGGCCGTCCTGGCTTCTTCCGGAACACCTTGCAGATCCGCCAACAGTTTTTGGATATTGCGTTCATCGTCCTTGGGTTCCCCGGCATAACGGGCGGAATAAACTCCCGGCGCCCCGTTTAAGGCATCCACTTCCAGCCCCGAATCATCGGCCAGCGTCATTATTTTGGTATGTCCAAAAGCGACCCGCGCTTTATGCAAGGCATTTTCAGCAAAAGTAAGGCCGCTTTCCTCAATCTCCGGCAAATCGGGAAAATCGTTTAAAGACAGGATGCTAAAGCCTGCCTTTGGGCCATTTGCCTGTCCGCCGGCTACACTTGTATAACCGCCCGTTGTTAGTCCGCTTTTGGCGATCAGTTCCGCCAATTCATCAACTTTCCCTTTATTCCTGGTGGCCAGCAGTATTTTCATGCTTTTCCTCCAATGCCAGCCTCTGGTATTCCAACAGCTTCCTGATACCTTCTTCTCCCAAAGCCAAAAAAGCATCCAGTTCAGACCGGTCAAAAGGCGTTCCTTCCGCTGTCCCTTGGATCTTCACAAATTTGCCTGAGCCGGTCATGCAAATACTCATATCCACTTCCGCCTGAGAATCCTCCTCATAAGCAAGGTCCACCACAATTTGACCGTTTACCTTGCCCACGGACACAGCCGCTATACTGTCCAGAAGCGGGTTCTCGGTGATTAAATTATTGGCCAGCATATAGGACACCGCATCCACCAAAGCCACATAAGCTCCCGTGATAGATGCCGTCCTTGTTCCCCCGTCGGCCTGCAGGACATCGCAATCAATCCAAATCGTGCGTTCCCCGAGCTTGGTCATATCCACTATCGAGCGTAAAGCCCGGCCGATCAGTCTCTGGATTTCCATAGTACGGCCGCTGAGTTTTCCTTTAGTGGACTCTCTTTGATTTCTAATCATGGTTGCCCTGGGAAGCATAGAATATTCCGCCGTGACCCAGCCGTTACCGGTCCCTTTTTGAAATGGCGGTACCCTCTCCTCCACCGAGGCCGTACACAGTACTTTGGTCTTTCCTATTTCAATCAAAACCGACCCCTCGGGGATCTCCGTATAACCCCTGGTAATCTTCACCGGTCGGATCTCATTATATTCTCGTCCATCAAATCTAACCATAGTTGCTCCTTTCCATAATCTTAATAACAATATTTTTATACTACGGCAATTCTAAACAATGTTTATTTTAATTTATTTCAGCAATATTACTCTTTATTATTTCAGCAATATTACTCTTTCTTTAAGCAGTCTTTTCCGGGTTCAATTTCTTTACTGCTATGAACGACATAATAGCCAGGATAATTGTTTCTATAATGAAAAGCCGTAAAATCCTGCTCACCAAGTCGGAGAACAACTGCTCCGGCATCATTTGGATAAGAATATCCGTAGCCGGATCCAGTTGCCATAAATCATTGGTGAAAAACAATTGATGGAACTGAGTCCAAAAGGCGGTAAAATCCTTGGCAATCATAAATATTATAAACAGAAGCAAAGCCAAACAGACAGAAAAGGCAATCAAATAACCCGTGCCCAGGATACGGACAAATTGTTTGCCGCTTATTTTATAAGTAATCATCATAAACAGCAGGAAAAGGGCAATTCCTATATTCTTGCAAGTGTGCTCCCCAATATAAAGGTTGCGGACATCAACCATATGGGTTTTTTCCCGTTCATTAAAGACCTGCCGTTTTTCTCCCTTGATGGTTGCCTCCATATCCAGGTCAGCCCGTTTTCCTTTAATATAAGTCAAAAGGTCCTTAGTAGTCTGCAGCAGTTCCTCATCGGATATACCAATAGTTTGAGCGCTGTTTAATTTCGCGTATTCAGTCTTGTAAAAACCAAGATTAAAGGAATTATATTCCACGGAAGTCAAAAGGAGCACTATAATCAAAACGAGCGAGCACAAGGCAGAAAAAAAGACTGCCAAAATATTTCGCTTCGAACTTAGAATGCCCATCCCGCTCCCGTCATTATTTTGAACTTCTTGGATTCTTGAAGCTTCATCCGCCGTCCTCTTTGCCGCAGTTAAACTACCGTCTTTTTTCTTTTTTTTTGCTGCCTTTTTGTTTTTCATCCCTGTCCCCCAACCGGCAAATTTAATCAATCAGAGATAACATATTCCATCAATTAAATATAACTTACATCAATTTTATATAACATATAACATCAATTAAATATAACACATTTCACCAATTCGAAATAACATATTACTTCAATTTAGATATAACTTATTTCATCAATTAGATATAACTAGATATAACTTATTACATCATATAACAAATTACATCAATATAAAACTATTATAAAACCATATAATAGGAACTATTCTTTCTGTTCTTTACAGGAACTATTCTTTGGAAGCGTTTTTTCGAAGGGACCGTTTTTTCGAACAATGGCCAATCCGTCCCCGAAAGGAAGCACGCTGAGCTTATAACCAGGCAGTTCCGCCAGGTATTGCAAGAAAGCTCTTAAGGTTTCAACCATATTATTGTACTTGGAGTCATAAACCGATCCCGGAACCACCCAGCCTCGAAAAAGGACATTATCCAGCACCAGAATCCCGCCGTCCGCCATGAGCGGCAAGATTAGCTCCACATACTGCCTGTATTCTCCCTTGGCCGCATCCACAAAAATAAAGTCAAACCTTCCGCTGAGCTCCGGCAGAATTTTAAGGGCATTACCAAACCTGAATTCCACCAAGTCTTTTAAACCGGCCTTGGCGATATATTCTACAGCCCGGTCCATTCTTCCTTTATTCATGTCAATAGTGAGAACTCTACCGCCCGTTTGACGAGCTCCCCGGGCCAAGTATATAGTGGAGTAACCTGTTGCCGTACCAATCTCCAATATAGAACGGGCCCCTGCCGTTTCAAGCAACAGCTGCAAAAAATGGCCCACCGCCGGGGTTACCACCGGGATGGTCTCCACTAAAGCCTCCCTTTCCATTTCCAGAAGCAGCTCATCTCTGGGAGGAAGCAGCATCTCCAAATACTTTTCCAATTCAAAGGGATAGAACAACGCCCAGCATCTCCTAAATAGCAGTTCTTCTCTAGCAACTTCTTCTCTAGTAACTTCTTCTATAACATTGTCTTCTTTGCCACTTCAAGCAGCTCCTCGTCCACCTGCCGGCCGGCGCTTTGCTCCAGAATTTTTATGGCTTGCTCTTTGGAAATAGGCGGTCGGTAAGGCCGATCTTCCGTCAGGGCCGTAAAAATATCAGCAATAGTCATTAAACGGGCTCCGGTTGTCAGCTTGCTCGCCGGCATGCGAAAAGGATAGCCTGTCCCGTCTAATCTTTCATGATGATAGGCTGCCCATTCTACAATATTTTTAGAAAACCTTGCCCCGTATAACAAGGTATAAGTATGAAAGGTATGGGTTTTAATGATTTGGATTTCTTCTTCTTCCAAACGATCTTTCTTATCCAAGACTTTTCGTGGTACCGCCATTTTACCCAGGTCGTGCAGCAAGCCTGCCAGTTTTATCTCCCGGCATTTTTCTTTATCCCAACCCAAGCCTTGAGCCAAAAGGTAAACATTCTCCGCCACTCTCCTGGAATGCTTGCCGGTATATGCACTCTTCTGGTCAATAAGAAAAGCAAAGGTCTCAGCCAATTTATCGGTAAAATCATCGGAATACATCAGCTCGGCCAAAAACCGGTAATCCCTGTAATCCTCATCGTTGTCGCCCCATAAAAGAACCGAGGCCGTTGCTTCCAAAAGATGATCTCCACTTAAATATAACCAAAAAGCTTCTTCATTAGCCAATTGCAAAAAAGCCTTAGTCACTTCCGGGTAATACTCAATACCGTCAGCAAGGTAGACCTCCCGACATATACGGAGGCGTTCTTCCTTGGTAATCAAATCACGACTCATCATAAGATCCACTTTATCGGCTAAGGAAATAATCTTCGCCGCCAAGGGAATATCCTCACCGTCAGCCGGAGTCTTATGATGGTTTCTGAGAACTTCCGCCAATTCCTCTCCGCGGGGAAATATCTTGATCATTTCAGCTCCCAGCACAGAGTGATATTCTATAAGCTCAGGCTTCCCATGGCAATCGGAAAATCCACCCACCGCACCTATAT
>JAAYII010000143.1 GCA_012523535.1 Peptococcaceae bacterium | reverse complement strand
CGGGAAATACCGAAGAAATAGTTGTAAACATAGAAGAGACCGCCAAGGCTATGGAAGAAGTGGCCAGGGTAGCTCAAAATCAGGCCCAGCTTGCCCAGGACCTTGCTGATTTGGTTCAAAGGTTTAAAGTCTGATTGGGACGGGGATTATATGGATTTATTTTGGTTTGGCTTAATCCGAAATAACGAAAAGCGGCTCCTCCGAGCGAGGGGCGCTTTGTTTTTTATCTTAATTTCGCCAATTGCCTTTCTATGTGCAACTGGATATAATTATTTGATAACAAGAAATTAATTTGGCAATATAAACCTAAAGTTGGAGAGTAAGAAATGATCCGTATTTTACAACCGGATTTTCAGTATGAGTCAATACAATGTATTTCGATCGAGGATTTGGTGAACAACGGGATCAAAGGTTTGCTGCTTGACTTGGATAATACCATTTCTCCCTGGAATGACAAATCATTGACCGGCGATGTGATTGATTGGTTTAACAGAATTAAAGCGCAGGGTATAAAAGCCTGTATTGTCTCCAATAGTCGCCGTCCGGACAGGGTAGCGGCGGTAGCTGATATATTGGGTATCGAGTACGTGTATCAAGCGGCCAAACCCAGAAAAAAAGGCTTTTTAAGGGGAATTACGCATTTGGGATTAAGGCCTGAGCAGGTGGCAATCGTAGGCGATCAATTGCTTACGGATGTTTTAGGCGGCAAAAGGGTCGGAATAAAAACAATTTTGCTCATGCCCATAGACGAACGGGAATTTGGCGGCACAAAAATCCTGAGGTTTCTGGAGAGGCTTTTTGGTAGAAAAATTTATTATACCAAAAATATACTGAAAAACTTACAGGCTCAAAACAAACAATAAGGAGATACCATGGTAAACAAATATGCTATAATCGGCTTTCCGGTTGACCACTCACTTTCCCCCCCCATGCACGAAGCGGCTTTTCGAGCAGTCGGAATTCAAGCTGAGTATCATCGACTGCCCCTTAAAATAAATGAACTGGGTCGAGGGCTTGAATATTTAAAGCGGAACAATTATGCCGGTTGGAATGTAACCTACCCTTTAAAAGAAGAAATATTGCCTCTCCTGGATTATATTACTCCTGAAGCGAAAACAATCGGGGCAGTCAATACCGTAAAGGTTGTGGACGGTTTAGTGCAAGGGTTCAATACGGACGGTCCCGGTTTTGTTCAGTCTTTAACAGAGAAAGGATACAGCCTGGAAGGGAAAAAAGTTGTTATACTGGGAGCGGGGGGAGCAGCCAAGTCTATTGCCGTGTCCCTTATGGCCAATAAAGCCAAACTATTGATTTTGAACCGTACTCCCGACAAAGCGCAGAAGCTGGCCAGGCAAATAACAGGTCTGGGAGGGTTTGCCGACTGGGGAGCTTTGGCTTCGGGTTATTGGTTGCGGGAAGTGGATTTATTGATCCAGACTACTCCTCTTGGTATGAAAGGAGAACAATACCCGCTCAGCCTAAAAGGGATTAACCCGGAAGCCTGGGTAGTAGATCTTATCTATAGCCCGGAAGTTACTGAATTTCTAACTGAAGCGGCATCTTACGGCTGTAAGATTTGGAACGGCTTGGAGATGTTGCTTTATCAGGGTGCTCTGGCCTGGAAAATCTGGCTGGATAAAGACCCGCCCCTTGAAATTATGCGTAAAGTTTTGTATGAAAACCGGAATGGCAGGGAAAAAAATGGCTTTCAAACATAATAGTATTGGCTATACTTTGCTTGAAGTTTTACTTGTCCTGGCCTTATTAACAGGAGCAGGCTATACATTACTTATTCGCCTCCCCTATAATAACTTGGAAACCAATTTGGAAATGGCAGCTAATAATTTGCTGGACGATTTGCGTGAAACCCAGCAAGCGGCCATAGCCAGCAATGTATGGCATAAAGTGAGATTTTTTCCTTCTACCAACCAATACAAGATATTTAAACAGGATAAGTTTTTGCGCAGCGTTGACTTGCCGCCAAATGTACGCTTTAACAACAGTCCGCCTGATTTGACTTTTTACCCCAGTGGGACTCCCAGCGGCGGTATGACGGTGATGCTGGCCGCCGGCCGGTTT
>JAAYII010000142.1 GCA_012523535.1 Peptococcaceae bacterium | reverse complement strand
GGATCAACCAGTATTACTTTACCGGTACTATGCAGGACGGTATGCTGGTTATTACCAAAGACAGGAAGACCTATTTTTTTATTCGCCGCAGTGTGGAACGGGCTAAAGAGGAATCGCCCCTCACCAATATTTTCGGTATGGAGAGTTACCGCGACGCGGCTGCTTATCTTGGCCTCTACTTAGGGAATACCTATCTGGAAACGAAAATTATCACATATAGTATTCTCCAAAAATTGCAACAGCATTTTATAATGGACCGGATTAATTCCCTGGACAGTATCGTACTAAGTCTTCGATCAATCAAGTCGGCATATGAATTGCAGTTAATGGAAGAGGCCGGGAAACGCCATGATGATTTTCTTGTCAACATAGTCCCGGGATTGCTCAAGGAAGGTATCAGTGAAGCAGATTTTGCAGCTGAATTATATGCCCGGCAAGTACAACACGGGCATCAGGGCGTAGCCCGTTTTGCCATGTTTCAAATTGAAATGGGTGTTGGCCAAATTGGCTTTGGCGAAAGCTCTTTATATCCAACTTATTTTGACGGACCCGGCGGATCCTATGGCATGTGTCCTGCCGTACCGTTTATCGGCAGTCGGGAACGAAAATTAAAAAAAGGGGATTTGGTTTTTGTCGATAGTGCTTATGGTCTAAACGGTTATCATAGCGACAAAACCCAAGTCTATCTTTTCGGGGGGCGACCAACTAACGAAATGCTTCAGGCCCATCAGGGATGTATTGAGGTGGCAAAACGCCTGGAAGAGAAACTTAGACCGGGAGCAGTACCGGAAAAAATATATAAGGATATTATGAACTCTTTAAGCATGGATTTCAAAAAGAATTTTATGGGCTTTGGAAACAGACGGGTTTCATTTTTGGGACATGGCATCGGCTTGCATATCAACGAACCACCAATAATCGCCAACGGTTTTAATGAGCCCTTGGTCGAAAATATGGTTATTTCAATAGAACCTAAAAAAGGGATTGCCGGTAAGGGAATGGTCGGAGTAGAAGATACCTATATAGTAACTGCCAACGGCGGAAGATGTATAACAGGACAGCCTCATGATATTATCCTGGTTTAATGACACAAGCATTTTTGATGGTTGATTGTGCTAGATTTGTGGACTACAATTAAAGAGTTGGAAAAACTATACCAATCATCATACTATTCTTATAAGGAGAATGAGAAATGATTATCAAGAATAGAAAACTAATTGAATGGGTGGAAGAAACCCGAAAAATGTGCCAGCCTGATAAGGTTTACTGGTGTGATGGTTCCAAGGAAGAGAGTGAACGTTTTTTTCAACAAATGGTGGATTCCGGAGCGGCAATTCGTTTAAATCAAGAAAAACGTCCGGGATGTTATTTATTCCGCAGCCATCCTTCCGATGTTGGACGAGTGGAAGAAAGGACTTTCATAGCTTCCAGAAGAAAAGAAGATGCTGGTCCTACCAATAATTGGGTAGATCCGATAGAGTTAAAGAAAACCATGACAGAATTATATAACGGCTGCATGAAAGGCCGCACTATGTACGTTATTCCTTTTTCCATGGGACCCATTGGTTCTCCGATTTCCAAAATCGGGGTTGAAATAACAGACAGCCTTTATGTTGTAGAAAATATGAGAATAATGACCCGTATAGGCAAAGAAGTTCTCGAACACCTTGGTGAAGAAGATGACTTTGTTAGGTGTCTTCATTCGGTGGGAGCACCTTTGGCTGAAGGCCAGAAAGATGTGCCCTGGCCTTGTGAACCCCGCTTAGAGAAAAAATTCATTAGTCATTTTCCTGAAGAAAGGTTAATTTGGTCTTATGGCTCCGGCTATGGCGGGAATGCCTTGCTAGGCAAAAAATGTTTCGCTTTGCGGATTGCATCCGTAATGGCCAGAGATGAAGGTTGGTTGGCGGAACATATGTTGATTTTGGGCATTACAGACCCGCAAGGCAACAAAAAATATATAGCCGGAGCCTTTCCCAGTGCTACGGGTAAAACAAACCTGGCTATGCATATTCCAACTCTTCCAGGTTGGAAAGTAGAAACCATTGGTGACGACATTGCCTGGATGAGATTTGGCAAGGACGGGCGACTTTATGCCATTAATCCTGAAGCCGGATTTTTCGGAGTGGCGCCCGGTACTTCCATGAATTCCAATCCTAATGCTATGCGTACTATAGAAAAGAATACCATATTTACCAATGTAGCCTTAACTGATGACGGGGACGTTTGGTGGGAAGGCATCGGCTATGATGCTCCCGGCCATTTGATTGACTGGAAGGGAAATGATTGGACCCCCGACTCCAAAGAGCCGGCTGCTCATCCTAATGCCCGTTTCACAGCCCCGGCCCATCAATGCCCTGTAATAGCTCCGGAATGGGAAGATCCCATGGGAGTACCAATTTCGGCCATTTTAGTAGGAGGACGACGGCCCAGCACCATTCCGCTGGTTCATCAAAGTTTTGATTGGAATCACGGCATTTTTCTGGGCTTAATTCTTGGTTCTGAAATAACGGCAGCCACAATTTCCGATAAAATCGGGCAGGTCAGGCGTGACCCCTTTGCCATGTTGCCCTTTATCGGCTATCATGTTTGCGATTATCTGCAACACTGGCTTGACATTGGTAAAAAAACAGACCCGGATAAACTGCCAAAAATCTTTTATGTCAATTGGTTCCGTAAAGATGAAAACGGTAAATTCATGTGGCCCGGTTTTGGCGAAAACAGCCG
>JAAYII010000141.1 GCA_012523535.1 Peptococcaceae bacterium | reverse complement strand
TAGTTGAGTTACAACCATAAGCCAGGTTCCTTTTTGAATCAGACAGAAAAAAGTTTGCTTTAATCCACCTGTATTCATGCCCCTTATCACCATTCAAATTACTTTATTCTTAAATTATTATGATTTATAACGCTCATTATTCGATTTTAGTGATATATTTAAATTTGGCATAGATATTGCACTTTAAATATTAGACAAGATTTTTTCTAAATAAAAATTTATTTCCATCAATAAGCGGAGGAGGTAAGTTTGTAGTGGACGCTAGTTATTTGTTTGCGAGAAATTTCTTCAATGTAAAATATGAAGATCTTCCGGCCAAAGTTGTTGAAGAAACAAAGAAACAAGTTTTGGATTTTATTGGTGTTGCTATTGCAGGCTTTAACAAAGACGGGGCCAAAGAAGTAAGAGAACTGGCTATTGAATTGGGAGGTGCACCTCAAAGCAGCATTATTGGTACCAAAGTAAAAGTACCGGCACCTAATGCTGCCCAGGCTAATGCTTCAGTAGCCCATTCTTTGGATTTTGATGATGTACATGAAGCGGCAATTATGCATCCCGGTGTTATAACCATACCGACTTCACTGGCTATGGCCGAGTATAAAGGCGGGCTTAGCGGCAAGGAATTTATTAAAACAGTAGCTGTAGGCGGAGATATGATTAGCCGTATGGGACTAGCAACCAGGCCTGGTGAAAATATACATAAATATGGTTGGCATTTTACGACTCTTAACGGTTATATGACCTCAGCTGCCGTTGCCAGTAGCATTTTGGGTTTAAGCGAAGAACAAATGATTTATGCCATCGGTATAGCTTACCATCAGTCAGCCGGCAACGGCCAAGCGGTTAAAGACAGTGCTTTGACAAAAAGATTGGGTCCCGGTTTCTCTGTAAGAGGAGGAATACATGCGGCGCTGCTGGCACAAAAAGGAGTAACAGGTGCCAAAAACAGTATGGAAGGTGTTAACGGTTATTATAAAGTCTATCATATGGGCAGTTATTCGCGGGACATATTGATCGGAGAATTGGGTACAAGGTTTGAAAGTGCTAATATTACGATCAAACCTTATCCTTGTTGCCGGGGAGTACATCCGTTTATTGATGCTGCTTTGTATTTGGTTAAAGAATATAAATTTGAGCCTGAAGATGTTAAAAGTATCATGATTTGGTGCGGCAAGGGTACGCAGGGTCTCCTCGGTGAGCCTTTGGAAATAAAGGCCAAGCCTAGAGTTGTAGTTGATGCCCAGTTCAGTCTTGCTTGGGGAGTAGCTACTGCCTTGGCCAAGAAGCAAGTTGGTTTGCAGCATTATACCGATGAAGCCATTAAAGACCCGGCTATTTTAGATATGGCAGCCAAAATCAGCCTTGCTTATGATCCGGCTCTGGACAGCACAGGCTTAGAACCGGGAAGAGTAGCGGTTACTTTAAAAGATGGCAAAACATACAGCGTGCAGATGGATACAGCTACGGGATCGCCTGAAAGACCAATTACTTTTGAAGAATGTGAAAATAAGTTCCGCAATTGTATTGAGTTCGCTGACAGAAGCTTGCCTCCTGAAAATGTGGAAAAGGTTATCAATATGGTTAAAGATCTTGAAAATTTGAGTGATATCAGAGAGTTGATTAACTTATTGGTTTGGTAAGGATAAACATAATTCTAAATTCTAGGTGCGTACGCTTAAGCGTTTTAATAAATGATAAAGGAGGTTTTATTGATGAATAACATTCCAAAAACAAGTAAAGCAATGGTTTTAACCGAGTTTTGCCAGCCTTTGCAGTTGATGGACATCCCTGTACCCAAGCTGAATCCGGGTGACATGCTGGTGAAAGTTAGATTAGCCAGCGTTTGTGGAACTGACGTGCACTTAGCCAATGACGAACTGGAAATGCATCCTCCTACACCAATTATTATGGGACATGAGACCGTTGGCGAGATTTATTACCTGCCCGATAGTATTAAAACCGACGTTTGCGGTACTCCGGTCAAGGTTGGAGATCGCATCATGTGGTCTCATTTCTTCGACGGTACCTGCTATTCTTGTAAGGTATTGCACGAACCGGTTCTTTGCGAACATAGCCGCGGTTATGGTTTTTCCAACGCTTATGAGTTGCGTGGGGGCTATGCCGAGTACGAGGTTATTCTTGCCGGTACTGACTTCGTGCGTATTCCGGACGATGTCACTGATGAAGAGGCTGTTGGCGCATGCTGCGCTGGCCGCACTGTTGTTTGTGCCTTTGATAAACTTTATAACTGCGGCGGTATCCATCAAGGCGACAGTGTTGTAGTCACCGGTGTCGGACCTGTCGGTCTTTATGCGGTTGTTATGGCAGCTCAGTCCGGTGCCGCCAAGGTTATTGCCGTGGATCTCAGTGAAACTCGCCTTGAGTTTGCCAAGAAGTGGGGTGCTACCCATGTCGTCAATCCTAAAGACCATCCGGATGCCGCCGAGCGTGTGAAATACATCCGTGAGTTGTGCGGAGGTCGCGGCGCCGATGTCATCATCGAATGCTCAGGATCCCTCTCCGTGTTCGCTGAGAACTTTGACATCCTTTCCAACCCATCCAAATATCTCATTATTGGTCAAACAAGTGATAAGTCCGTACCTATTGTTCCGAACAAGTTCCAACGCCATAATGCTGTTGTAATTGGCAGTCACAGCGGCGACATTCGCCATTATATTAAAGCTTTGAAGTTTATCCAGGCTCATAAGAATAAATATCCGTTTGCCGAAATCATCTCCAAGAAGTACAAGCTTGAAGATGCAAACCAAGCCCTTGCTGACATGCGTGCCGGTATCGCGCTTAAGGCTGCGCTTATTAATGATTAAATTCTGGCTAGGACTTGGTAAATCGGTCTATTGCGCTGCATGAAGCGCAATAGACCGAATATCCCCTTGGATTTATACCTTGTCCCAAAAAAGTAGGGGGTTAAGTGATGAGCGACATGAAAGTGTACGTCATGGCTAATGGCATGAATCATAACAGTATTAAAAACGATCTGGTGTCATGTGATGATCCTAACGAAACATTTTCTTTCCCGTCTTGGACAGTTCTAATCCAGCACCCGGAAGGCAATGTCATGTTTGATGCTGCAGCCCATCAAGATCCTGAGCGGCAGCAAATAAAGGAAATTATGGAAAACCTTCATATGACAGAGGAGGATTTGCCGGTTAATCGCCTGGCTCAGATCGGTTTAAAGCCGGAAGATATCAAATATATTGTGCTTTCCCATATGCATCCGGATCATTATGGGTTTGTTGATAAATTTCCCAATGCCGAAATCCTTGTATCCGAAGATGAATTCACCTATATGATGAGGGATTACGCTTTAAACAGGATACCTTTTACCAAGGATTTTGATTATTTGATCAAATGCCGATTGAACTGGAAATTGATCCCCGGAAACCAAAAAACATACAAATTGATGGATGGGGTTACAATCTACAATTTCGGCAAAGGTCATTCCTATGGTATGTTAGGTTTACTTTTAGAGTTAAAATCGGGTAACAAGCTTTTGGTCAGTGATGCTATCTATACGGCGGAAAATGTTGGGCCACCCATTAAAAAACCAGGGATTTGTAGAGATATAGACGGTTGGTTGACGACATTGAATTATATAGTTCAACTAGCCAAAGAACTTAACGCGGAAATTTGGTACGGACACGATTATGATCAATTTAACAGCTTAATTAAATCTACAGAAGGTTATTACGAATAACACCCCTAAAACAAGAAGGAAGAGAAAAAATTAATTAAAAAGAGAAATTAATTAAAGAGGAATTAAGTAAAAGATCCCCAAAGTTAAAAATTACAATAAAATATTTTTTAATCGGACGATTAGAAAATAAGAAAGGTAGGAAACAAATGGTAACACCAGCTAAAGTAAACCCTGAAGAAATCAGAAGTGTCAAAGTATTGACCCCTAGACTGCAGAAACTTAAAGCAGAATGGGAAGAAGCAGAACCTCAGGTTTATGTTGATGACACGCTTCTATTTACTCAGTCTTGGAAAGAAACCGAAGGCCTGCCCATAGATATTCGTTGGGCCAAGG
>JAAYII010000140.1 GCA_012523535.1 Peptococcaceae bacterium | reverse complement strand
CTTTGCCTAAGAGTTTTTCATCCCAAAAGCTCATTATTGCACCCCCTGAACATCAGCAATATTATTCTCCTGAATAAACTGCTGAATGGCTTTGATACGTCCCTCAGCTGCAGCAATTCCGGTTCTACAGGATTGTTTTAATAGTTCATCATTGATTAATGGTTCTGAAGTTTTCAATGTAATTAATCCCGTAGTTTCCATTGTCAAGAACTCTCTTAATGATGTAATCTCAGTTGGAGTTAGTTGTCTCAATTGGATACCTCCTAAATACGTATTTTTGTTTTTAATTTGCCCTTTTTTAGTTTGATTATGCGGAAATAAATTGGATAGGTGCCGATTTTAAACACCAAATCAGGTGTATTTTTTAACCGCGATCTAAGCGGTTTTAATTTTTTAAATTTAAAGAAGGCAAAGAGTATGAAAATCTCTTTACCGCAAACACTATTTACAGTTCAAGATATTTCTACTCTAGCAGGTGGTGGCTGTATATGTCATTGTCTCGTTCTTTAAAGAGCCGTTTAAGACGCTTGCTAAGAAGATCTCGAAATCCAGCGACGGAGATCGGATAGTCCGGCTGTTTGCTGTTGTGGTAGCTTTGTCTATACTGATATGGCTTTTATTTGTTACCGGGACATTGGATTCATTTAAAAATAAAGATAGATCATCCTTGGTAAAAGGTCCTTTCTTAATGAGCATACAAAAACCCCTTAACAGTTTATTATTGAGAAGAATTATTTTTGAAATAGGAGCTTTATGTTTATAGTTGGTAAAATCCATTTTATTAACACGGTGACTGTAACATTTCACTGTATAAGTCATATATTGTTTTTTTTAAATCAATTCCAAAAAATGACAATAGTCCTAGGAAAACAATAACAAAGACCTATGGTAAAACCGTAAATATTTGTTTATAGATAGAATTGAGATTTGAAAATTTTTAAAAGGATGGTTTGAGTTTAACGGTGGGTTATCAATTTTCAAGATTGCTTGAAATTATCGAAGAAGTGCGCAGTGAGCTTAATATATTGGGGTCACTAAACCTCTTACGGATCCCGATGTGATAAAATTAAGTCAAAAGTTAGATCATTTATTAAATCAGTATTTAAGATTGCAATGTAGTATTAGGCAGTAGGTAATTAGACTGCTTAGTTGAACTTAAACAGAAAAAAACAGCCAGTGGAAGATAACTGGCTGTTTTTTTTTTATAACCTATAAGTTGTAACAATTCTACAGAGTAAAAGGAAATGGAGCATGCTATTTGTGGATAGTATTAGCATATTTAAATTTGGCAAAATTGTGCAAATGATTTCATCTATGATAATTTAATTTTTCTTTTAGTTGTGTAACATACAATGCGGCTTGGGTCCTATCAGAGAGTTCCAATTTACTTAGAATCTGGCTGACCTGTTTTTCTTGGATATCTTGACAATTTTACAAGAAAACAAGATAATTGCTGAAACAATTGTTTTACGCAGGAATGATGGCCTGGTGGGGACTGGCAATAAATCCATTTAATTCGTAATTAAGGAGGGTATGCATTTGGTTGGGGTTGAAATTGATATGATTGTGGAAGACAGTTTGAAAGCTTTGGAATTGTACGAAAAGATATTTGAGATCGAACGTGTAGAGGTTACCAATTTCCCTAAAGGAGAAAACGAAGTGATTTTTACCCTATACGGAGTACGCTTTCATATGCTGGATGAAAACCCGGAATTCGGGTTGAAAGCGCCAAGCCGTGATGAACCTAAATCGATTTGGTTTAATATTCTCGTACCTAATATTAAAGAAACCTTTTCAAAGGCGATCAAGGCCGGCTGTACAGAGCTACAACCGGTGACCGAAATTCCCGATTACGGAGTATCAAATGCCATATTCAGTGACAGTTTCGGGTATATATGGATGCTCCATCAAGTGCATAAAAAAGTAAGTTTTGAAGAGCGTATGAGGCTTTGGGAAGAAAAAAGAGGTCAATCATGTACGTAGAGGAATCCGGTTCCAAACAATCTAAATGCATCGTTTTCATACACGGCGGCGGCCTAAGCGGTTGGATGTGGAACAAGCAGGTAGGAGATTTAAAGGATTTTCATTGTTTAGTTCCCGATCTACCGGGACATGGCAAAAGCAAAGGCATTAAACCATTTTCCATCAAGGATAGTGCCCGTCAAATTTCAGAATTAATTAAGGATAAGGCTAATGGTAGCAGAGCTTATGTTGTTGGACATTCTTTGGGTGCCCAAATCCTTGTGCAACTGTTGGCATCCTCGCCGGATGTGGTAGACCGGGCTGTAGTAGTTAGTGCTTTGGTTCGGCCAATTCAAGGAATGGTTAACTTGGTTAAGCCCACTGTTAAACTGACAATCCCCTTAACAAGGTTTAAATGGTTCGCAAGACTTCAGGCCAGGGCTTTAAACATACCTGAGGAATACTTTGATGAGTATTTTGTGGATTCGAGGACCATATCGACCGAGGCCATGGAGCAAATATTAGTGGAAAATGCAAATTTCGGCCTACCTAAAGGTCTAGAGTATTGTAATGTACCGACCCTGGTACTAGTAGGGCAAAAAGAAAGAAGAATAATGTTTAATTCAGCTAAAGATCTAGTAACGGCGATTCCAAACTCTAAGGGGTACTTGGTTCAAGGTGTTGGACATGGCTTTAGTTTTGAAGATCCCAAACTCTTTAATGAGATAGTTCGTGCTTGGTTTACCGATAGCCAATTTCCTGCTGATAGGCTTAAAGCTATTTCATAGAATAAAACTTCATAATTATATTTAGGAGTACAAGAAGTGAATATTTGAGTCTAGGAAACACATTCAGGATTATGGTTGAGGAAGAAATATAGTCGAAGGGGTAACAAAACAGGATTAAAGTTAAAAAGTTAAAGGAGAACAATATGAACCAAATAAAACTATACAATATAATTTTCCCAATCTGGTTTTTACTATTTTTCCCGCCGGTGATATTAATAACTCTTTTAGGTAATTTTGTTATTGATTCTGTGGTTATAATAGTTTGTTTCTTTTTATTCAAATTGGCTGGCCAACAAAAAAGCCTAGGAGAATTCTACAAGGGCAGTATCATTAAAGTTTGGATCCTAGGATTTTTGGCAGACTTTATAGGTGCTGCTATTTTATTTGTATTGGGGATTTTAGGAGATTTTTATGGATTACCTTATGAATTGACTTCGGCAATCAATTTCGATCCTTTTAGTAATCCCCTGGCTGTTTTATTAATAATCTTGGCTATGCTGGTATCAGCGGTATTAATATTTATTTTTAATTTCAAAATTACTTTCAATAATTTGATTGGAGAACAAAAGGTAAGATTCAAGGTAGCGATTACCCTTGCCGTTGTCACAATGCCGTGGACCTTTTTATTGCCCACAAAATGGTTCTATTAATGATTCTGGGGTATTTGGAATTATTGTTGTTTCCTTTTGGAGAAGTCAGTTGCAATATTTAAAATGAGGTTATCACAATAGAATGCATTCTTTGGCATATCGGAATTAGCGGTGAGACCCGTCGCAAAAGGGCGGGTTTTTCGATTTGCCGCAGCGGCAAAGGCATAAATTGTCGTCTGTTTTAAGCAGCGCACCTGACTCATCGAATAATACGCTCGGTCCCTTGATCAGTATCGGCCCGTCCTTTAATAGGCGGACTTCCACTTGGAGGTCCTCACAGTGGTAGTGAAGAGAGCCGGGCCCTTTGCCTAAGTCCGGATCGACCCGGGAACCTTCAGGTAGGGAATAAAGCAGGGCCCCTGAAGGGCAAATGTCGATCACCTTGATGATTTCTTCCGGTGGAGCACCGTTAATATCAATCCAGGGCCTTTTCTTTACATTGAAGACCGATGGCAGGTTGCGAATGCAATAGCCGACGTGGATGCATTTCTCCGGCTTCCAGTAGACGATAAGATCCTGATTTCTATAGGTGCGCATGGCATTTCCTCCCTGTGTTTACATTCCTTGAGAACAGTATAGCAGATAATTCAGTCCTTGGATGCAGAGAAGCATATCATATATTAAATACCGCTGCAACTTTCCTATGCTACCGGCGTCAATATGAGCTCTTGGTGAGGATGACATTCCTTATTCGTTTATTTGTATAAAGAGTAAAAAAGAAAAGAAACCATGTGAGGTATTTTATGTGAAAAAACTTATTACTTTAATCATCGCCTTGCTCCTTCTGCTAATAGGCTGTTCAAATGCCGAGAAGAGAGGTGAGCCGGATTTTGAGAACAGCCGCTGGGGCGATAGCATGGAAACGGTCTTTAAGAACGAAAACGGCGGTCTGTGGAGACTATTGGCCAAAGAATATGAATTTGCCGGCTTAAGTGCCACATCGTTTTTGTATTTTAATGAGCAAGAATTGCTGTGCGGGGGAAGCTATTGGGGTGACAGCAGGGAGCAGGTTTATGCCAATGAGAATGGAGGTTTATGGCAGCTTCAAGTCACAACTGAGTTTGCGGGGTTTGAGGTGCCTGCCTATTTTGTATTTCAAGAAGAAAAGAACCTTTTACAACTTGCCTATTACGATTTGACAGAAGGAGTTTCATTTGGCAGAGCTACCCCTCAAAAAATGAAATAAAACTGTTGGGCTTATTATGAGGAAAGGAATATTCAGGAAAAAGGGCTATTATGGTTTAGTTTTGTTATTTGGATAGCTTGCATATTGCTGGGCACTATTAGCATAATCGTTGAAGGGCATTCTGTAGGCATTGTCATTTGGATATCCTGATAAATGTAGTTACGACCAATAAAGCAAAGGATGGCCCAGAATTTTTTTTTATCTGTTCGGTCGTCGGAAATAGGATTAGTTTGGGGCAGGACTCAAGGAGAAATATCGGATTATCGTAAAAAGAGTAGTTTCATTGCGGACTTTGAAAATGTTTCTAAGAAAAATTACGAATTACATATTGCTTTATTACAGGAATACGTTATCATATTAAAGTAATGAAATATTTGCGGAATAATAGACCGCGAGAATAAAAAAATAAGTGGAGGATAATTATGAAAAGAATAACTGTACTTATGCTTGTGTTTGCTTTAGTTATTGCCTTTAGCTTAACAGGCTGTTCACAACCGGCATCCGATGAGGTGTCGGGGGACATGACGGATATGGAGTATGTCCTGGATAAAGGGGTTCTTATTGTAGGAATTACTGATTTCGCACCTATGGATTATAAAGATGCGAACGGTGAGTGGATTGGCTTCGATGCCGATATGGCCAGAGACTTTGCTGAATACCTGGGTGTGGATGTGGAATTTGTGGAGATAGATTGGGACAATAAAATTATGGAGCTCAATTCCAAGGCCATTGACTGCGTCTGGAACGGTATGACTCTTACCGATGAAGTAAAAAATGGTATGGAATGTTCCAATCCTTACTGCAACAATGCCCAAGTAGTTGTTGTTCCTGCAGATGTGGCTGACAAGTACAAAGATAAGGAAAGCATTGCAGAACTAACCTTTGCGGTTGAAGCTAGCTCCGCTGGAGAAAAAGTAGTCAACGGGCTAGGCTATGAAAGCATTGCAGTACAAACCCAGTCTGCCGCTCTTATGGAAGTTGCGGCCGGTACTGCTGACGCCTGCGTCATCGATCTGTTAATGGCCGGTGCCATGATCGGTGAGGGTACAAGCTATCCTCAACTGACCTATACAGTAGCCTTGAACTCCGAAGAGTACGGTGTCGGTTTCCGTAAAGGAAGCGACTTGGCGGGCAAGCTCAATGAGTTCTTCTCCAAGAGTTATGCCGATGGAAGCATGATGGAATACGCTAAAAAATACGGCGTACATGAATCAATAATTCCCCAGTAAAACCTCTTAAACATACTCCTTAAAACTGTTCTTAAACATGTTGATGCGTCATAAGGCAGAGGCGCCCCGCTTCTGCCTTTATCCAACGACAAGTAATAATTATATGAGGTCTTGCAATGTTACAACAAGTTTTTATTTCACTTAATGAAGGTTTTCTAAAAACACTGGAAATATTTATCCTCACTTTGCTTGGCGCATTTCCCCTGGGGCTCATTATCTGTTTTGGCTCCATGAGCCATTTTCTGCCCTTGCGTTACCTGGTCAAGTTTATTGTTTGGTGCGTGCGTGGTACGCCGCTTATGCTCCAGTTATTAATTATTTATTACGGACCGGGACTTATCCTCGGCAACAACTGGTGGGGCAACGGTGCTTCCGGCCGTTTTACCGCGGCTGTGGTGGCTTTTATCATTAATTATGCTTGCTATTTCTCTGAAATTTACCGCGGTGGTATTGAAGGGGTGCCCAGAGGGCAATATGAGGCCGGCCAGGTATTGGGAATGACCAAGAGCCAGATTTTTTTTCGTGTTATTTTCTTGCAGGTCATAAAACGTATTATCCCGCCTATGGGCAACGAGATCATAACT
>JAAYII010000139.1 GCA_012523535.1 Peptococcaceae bacterium | reverse complement strand
TTTTCCCATGGATGAGCTTGTACTGTTTGGTTCATCGCGTAGTGCAGGTAAAACCTTTGCCACAGTAAATCCTACAACAGGCAAAGAATTGGCAAGAGTACCCTTAGCTGATGGCAGCGACGTAGATAAAGCTGTGAAAGCTACTCGGGCCGCCTTCCCAAGCTGGGCAGGACTAAAACAGTCTGAACGCAATAAAGTGCTAAACCGTATTGCAGCCCAAATTAGAGAAAATGCCCAGGAATTGGTGGACTGTGATGTCCAAGAACATGGAACTCCCTGTCAGGACGCCATCAAACATGTTATGGCAGCTGCGGAAAAATTCGAATATAACGGAGCCATAGCCCAAGCGCTAATGGGTACCCAAATACCCATGGAGGATGGAATGCTGTCCTATTTTAAACGAGAGCCTTTCGGAGTGGCAGCCCTAATTATTCCCTGGAATCTTCCCGTCATTATGATGGCTGTAAAGTTATCAGCTGCCCTGGCTGTCGGCAACACTTGTATTATAAAGCCACCCAGCATCAATTCCCTTACCGGTCTTAAATTCGCCGAAATAATTAATAAAGCGGGCCTCCCTGACGGTGTTGTCAACTTTATTACCGGTCCGGGGGGAAGTGTAGGACAAGCTCTTGCCACTCATCCGGATGTTAATTTGATTGGCTTTACCGGTAGCAGTGAGACCGGCAAAGATGTACTCAAATATGCCAGTTCTACGGTTAAGAAATGCGTAATGGAGCTTGGCGGTAATAATCCGACGATTATTATGGAAGATGCAGATCTTGATGCCGCCATCGAGGTTCTCGCATTCAGACAATTTAACAACTGCGGCCAACACTGCTCTGCACCAGGAAGATACTATGTTCATGAGGAAGTGTACTACGCTTTTCTCGAAAAATTTAAAACTTTTGCTCAAAATATTGTGGTCGGTGACCCAACTGATAAAAATACTTTTATGGGCCCGGTTACAAGCAGAGCCCATAAAGAAAAAATCGAAGCCTATATTAATGGCGCTATAGCAGAAGGAGCAAAGCTTTACTATACTCAGGAGAAGAAAGATATCCACCATAAAGGCTTTTTTGTAATGCCCACGATTATAAGTGATGTAAAACACGACATGACTATTGCTAAAGAAGAGGTTTTTGGTCCGGTTGCTGTTGTGCTTAAGTATAACGATGCTGATGATCTTATCGCTCTAGCCAATGATTCTCCCTATGGTCTTTGTGCTCATATATGGTCTAAAGACATCAAGAAGGGATTGAATCTGGCTGATAAACTCCAAGTAGGTAACGTTTTCATAAATTGCCAGACTCTAACCAATGAACAATCCTGGGGTACAAGCGTCAAAGAAAGTGGACTAGGCAAAGAAGGCGGTCTTCTCGGACTTGAGGAGTTCACGGAACTGAAAATGGTTACAGTTAAATATGCCAAGTAATTAGGTGGAGAGGAAATATTATGAATTATTTAGACTATAGTTTTAAAAATTTGATTGACGGTAAACTTGGTCCAGCTGTTAAAAAGGGAACTATGGAAATTATAAATCCGGCTAATAACCAGGTTGTTGCTAATGTTCCCCGCTGTACAACAGAAGATGTTGAACTTGCCGTTGCGGCTGCCCGCAAAGCCCGTTTATCCTGGAAAAATACCTATATCGGTGAACGAGCAAATCTTCTATTTAAGCTGGCTGATATTATCAGAAAGCATGAGGATGAGCTTGTTACAATGGAAACAATTCAGTATGGAGGGCCTGTCAGCAAAACCAGAAATTTTGATATTCCTGCAGCCTATGGTACCTTGGAATATATAGCAGGTCTGGGTCGAGGGCTTACAGGTACCACAATTAGCGCTGATCCTTTGGCCAGAGTAATGACTTTCCGTGAACCTTGCGGAGTAGTCGGCCTAATCACCCCTTGGAACTTTCCTTTGGTTACCGCAATATCTAAACTTGCACCCGCAATGATAACAGGAAACACCTGCGTCTTAAAACCACCATCTTGTGCTCCTTTAACAGTCCTCAAACTGGCCGAATTTGTCGTTGAAGCCGGTTTTCCGCCAGGAGTAATAAACATCATAACCGGACCGGGTTCCGAAATAGGAGAAGCTATAGTTAAACATCGCCACGTCAATAAAATTAATTTTACCGGGGATTCCCATGTGGGCAAAAGAATTATGGAACTGGCCAGTTCCCAAATTAAACCTGTTGCTTCGGAACTTGGCGGTAAAAACGCGATGATTGTGCTTGATGATGCTGAGCTCGACGCGGTCGTAGAAACCGCAACTTATAGTGCTTTCTTTAATTCCGGACAAAATTGCGGTTCTCCTAGCAGATTTTATGTCCAAGAGGGTATTTACGATGATTTTGTAGAGAAATTTGTTGAGGCTGCCAGCAAAATAATTGTTGGTGATCCGTTAGATCCCAAAACCATGATGGGCCCCCTTGCCTACAACGCTTGCCGGGATACTGCCGAATACTATATTCAATCCGCTAAAAAAGCAGGAAGCAAACTTTTATTAGGAGGCGAACGGCCGACATCACCGGATATGAAAGACGGCGCTTATGTCTTGCCGACCATTTTTGAAGTTTACGACAACAAACAGGAAATGATGCAGGAGGAAATTTTTGCTCCTGTAGTCGGTATTATGAAGGTCAAAAGTCCAGAGGAAGCTATAGAGTTAGTTAATGACTCTCGCTATGGACTTTGCGCTTCCATTTGGACCCAAGATTATCGAAAAGCCTTAAAAATGATTGACGAACTTGAAGTTGGTACTGTTTGGGTAAATCAACACTTAAAAATCGTTCCTGAAACTCCTTGGGGAGGCTGTAAGGAATCAGGCTGGACCAAAGAAAATTCTGTTCTGGTTTTAGAAGAATATACTTATCACAAACATATATGGCTCAATCTCGATGAAAAACCACACACCTTCTGGGAAAAAATGATTAGCTTAAATTGAAATCAAAAGTAATAAAAGACAAGGGGTTTTTAAATCCCTTGTTTCTTTTTATGATCAAAAGTTTTTACACTATCATCTTAAACAGTCTTCTTAAAATGGTTTCTCAATTTTTTTCATTATTTGTAGTATTCCAGGAAAATCTGGGGGTTATTTTTTTATCATATTCCAAAAGCCTAAAAGATAATTCTAATAGCTGTACGGTATGGTAATCAGAGAGGCTTACCTCCATAATTTCTTCTATCCGTTGTAAATGATAAATTAAAGTATTGCGATGTAAATGAAGAGCCTTAGCTGTGTTTGATATGTTCTTGAAGTGGATTAGGTATTCATAGAGACTATTAGTAAAAGTAGTATTATACTCTTTATCATAGGCCATTAGCGCTTCCAAGGCAGGGTGACTAAAAACTTTGGACCCTCCTGCTTGACTGCAAGCCTCTGCAATATGGTAAATAGCATATTCACCGTAGGGATATATATATCTTTCTCGATCCATATATGTGCCCACGCGTAAAGCATCGAGAGCCTGTTCGTAATAAAACCTTAGATCTGCTAACTGGGTGCAGCGTCGGCTTATGCCGCAACGTATTTTATTTTTTTGGAGAAAAGCGCTGAGATTGAGCAATTCGGTCTAAAAAATGTCCTGGGCTCTGGAAAAACTAGCGACAATAACAATTTTATTATCATAAATAAGAGCTTTTCCACCGCTTATCATTTTTTCCAAAACATCACGCATGTAGGATATTGAATATTTTTTGCTATCAAATTCACTAACATCAAAAACAAATACATATACGTTTTTCTTTATACCGATATTTAAAAGTTTAATTCTTTCTTCAATCACCTTTGGATCTTTTAGTCTTCTTTCCAGCAAATTTTCTATTAGTTGTTCAAATTGCATGCCCCTCGTAAATTGGTGGAATTGTTCTTTTTGCATCTCAGCTGCAATAGAATCGCTTAAAATTTTTATCAGTGCAAAATCAATCTCCGTAAAAGGTCTATTGTATTCAATTGCTGAAACAGTGGCTACCGACTTACCATTTATCATAACTTTATTAAATAAGCGGGCATATTTCATGCCGGAGTCCTGCCACCTGAAAGGTTCTTTACTTTGTTCAATTCTTTCTGCCAGATTCTCCCTTATACCTGCCGAAACCAATTCCGGAGAAAGAAACCCATTAACTAACAATTCATTCCAACCGACATCATCAGGAATCTCAATATCTGTGGTCATAGCAATAGCTCTCCAATTTTTATCCGTTATCATTATAGGATTTCCCAGCATACTATATCCGACATCAACCAAGCCCTGAAGGCCTTTATTGGAATTAGCAAGAGCATCAAGCAGTTTCAAGGTAAATTGTAATAACTTATCGTTTTCTCGCATATTCCTACCCTCCCCCATGATTGACTTTCCCACATATTCGCATTCCAATCCATCTCATTTTTTTGCATGTTATAAAACAAAAGCTTCTCTCGAAGCTTTATGTATCTGACAACTGATTAATCCGCATTTACTATATCATGAAACTTCTAAAAACAAAAGAATCTAAAAAAAGCTTCTTTCGAAGCTTTATGTATCTGGCGGAGAAGGTGGGATTCGAACCCACGTGCCCTTGCGGACAACCGCATTTCGAGTGCGGCGCGTTATGACCACTTCGCTACTTCTCCATAATTATTTCATTATCCTAATAAAAATATAATTATAATAAAATAATATTTATTTTAATTTGCTAAAAATGATTTTGTGCATGCAAATTGTCATGTAATTTATCATGTGAATTTAATAATATTTCATGCTCTCTAATTTTGAAAAAAATCTTTCAAAAGTTTGGCACAATCTTCTTCCAAAACTCCAGCAGTAACTTCAACTTTATGATTCCATAACTTGTCCTGAAGTAATTTAACCCTAGAATCTACAGCACCGCCTTTTGGATCTGTCGCTCCATAGATTAAGTGCTTAATTCTGGCTTGAACAATCGCACCTGCGCACATAGGGCAAGGTTCTAAGGTTACATAAAGAGAAGCGTTTATTAAACGCCAATGTCCCAATTCTTTAGCTGCCTTCCTAAGCACAAGAATTTCAGCATGAGCTGTCGGATCCTGATCCTGCTCTCTTTGATTATGGGCAATTGCTAAAACTCGTCCATTATGGACGAGAACAGCTCCTACAGGTACTTCATTTAAGGCAAACGCTTTTTTCGCTTCATTAAGAGCAAGACGCATCCAATCTTCATGTCTCATTCTTGTGCCGACTCCTTTGGGCTTAAAAACATTAAATGGTGGCCCCGGGAGGACTCGAACCCCCGCAAGACAGGGTTTAGGAAACCCCCGCTCTATCCACCTGAGCTACGAGGCCACTACTCTTATTACAAAATGTGTGTATACATCAAGGCCTATTTATGGCGGAGGGGGTGGGATTCGAACCCACGGCCCCTTGCGGAGTCACCGGATTTCAAGACCGGCTCCTTAAACCACTCGGACACCCCTCCTAGAATGAGACGTTAGTTAGTATAGCATAATCTTTGATCTTAGACAAGAAGCAGATAAAACCATTATTAAACCATTATTCTTAAAATATTATCCCATTTAACAAAGTATTGCATTTAACCTATATACTCAAGTCCCATATACGGTTGCAATGCTTGTGGTATTTTAATACGGCCGTCCTCTTGCTGATAGTTTTCTAAAATAGCTGCTACGGTTCTGCCAATAGCTAAGCCGCTGCCGTTGAGAGTATGCACATACTCAGGTTTCTCTTTAGGACCTCTACGGAATCGAATATTTGCTCTTCTCGCCTGAAAGTCCTCGAAATTGCTGCAGGATGAAATCTCACGGTAAGTGTTAAAACTGGGAAGCCAGACTTCCAGATCATAGGTTTTTGCTGAACTAAAACCTAAATCACCGCTTGACAGAACTACTACTCGATAGGGAAGTTCCAATTCCTGCAGAATGGCTTCAGCATCGGCTGTTAAACTCTCCAATTCCTGATAGGAATGTTCAGGCAAAGAGAATTTAACCAACTCTACTTTATTGAACTGATGCTGTCTAATTAGTCCTCTTGTATCCCTTCCTGCTGTTCCGGCTTCAGCTCTGAAACAAGCACTATAAGCACAAAAAGCTAACGGCAATTTTTCCGCTTCTAGAATTTCGTCCCGGAATAAATTAGTTACCGGTACTTCAGCAGTTGGTATTAAATAATAATCGGTATTTTCAACTTTAAAAGCATCTTGTTCAAACTTGGGAAGCTGTCCCGTTCCAAACATGGACTGGGTGTTAACCATAAAGGGCGGAAATATTTCCGTATAACCTTTTTTGCAATGTCGGTCAAGCATAAAATTTATAAGAGCTCTTTCTAATTTTGCTCCCAATCCTTTATAAAAGGTAAATCTGGCACCGGTTACTTTTCCCGCTCTACCAAAATCTAAAATATCTAAACGCTTCCCTAATTCGTAATGCGGTAGCGGATCGAAAGTAAATTCCCTCACTTTTCCCCATTTTCGAACTTCAAGATTATCATTTTCATCTTTACCTACCGGAACAGATGAATGAGGAATATTGGGAATAGTATAAAGAACTTCCTGTATTTGTTTGTCAAGTTCAGCCAAATCTTGCTCCAATTCTTTTATTTTGGCTCCTAAATTTCGCATTGAATTAATTAAATCCTCAGCATTTCCACCGCTCTTTTTCAGCTTGGCTACTTCTTCAGATGTTTTATTTCGTTCTGCTTTATAGTTTTCTACTTGAAATAGAAGCTGTCTTCTTTTCTCCTCTTGTCGCAAAAAAAGGTCTAAGTCGATCGCGGCATGGCGTTTGGCTAATGCTTCCTTGACTATTTCAGGGTTTGTCCGTATAAACTTGAGATCAAGCATAAGGAAACCTCCTATTTAGATCCTCTAAGGAATCATTTTCAAAAAATATTCATGTATTCTGGGGTCATCCGTTAATTCGGGGTGAAATGCGCTTGCCAGTAAATTATCCAGCCGCACAAAAACAATTTTTCCCTTATACTCGGCAAGAATTTCTACCTGAGGAGCGCTTTTCACTACAAAAGGAGCCCTAATAAAAACTGCTCTAACTTTTTCCCCTTTTAAACCCTTAACATTGAGATCGGCTTCAAAACTAGCAATCTGCCGACCGAAAGCATTTCTGCGGACCAAGGTATCCATTAATCCCAAAGAATATTGATTACTTTGGTCAATGTTCTTGCTAAGCAAAATCATTCCGGCACAAGTCCCAAAAATAGGTAATCCTTGCCTGGCCATATTAATAATTTTTTTACCGAAACCATTTTCCGCCAATTGTTTCCCAATGGCCGTACTTTCTCCACCCGGTATAATAAGCCCTTCAATATCAGTAAGTTCTTTAGCCGACCTTACTTCAATAACATCTGCTCCAAGCTTTTCTAACATTTTGCGGTGTTCCCGAAAAGCACCCTGAATGGCAAGGACACCAATTTTACTCATTCTTACCATCCCCGCTCTTGCATCCGTTCGGCAGGAGCAATCGTTGATATTTCAATTCCGGGCATTGGTTCTCCTAAATCTTCGGAAAGCTTGGCCAGCATTTCTGCATCTTTGTAATGGGTAGTGGCTAATACAATGGCACGTGCTCTTTTAACCGGATCAGAAGATTTGAAAATACCTGATCCCACAAATATACCATCACACCCCAGCTGCATCATTAAAGCAGCATCAGCAGGTGTAGCAATACCGCCAGCTGCAAAATTAACAACCGGTAATTTACCATGCTCAGCCACATAAAGCACTAAATCATATGGAGCAGCCATTTCTTTAGCCGCAGTCATTAATTCCTCTTTAGGCATAGTAGTAAGTCTGCGAATATCGGCCATAACATTGCGCATATGACGTACAGCTTCAACAACATTCCCCGTGCCGGGCTCTCCTTTAGTCCTAATCATAGCAGCTCCTTCTCCGATTCGGCGCAAAGCTTCACCAAGATTACGAGCTCCGCATACAAAAGGCACTTTGAAATCGTGTTTGTTTATATGGTACAAATCATCAGCCGGAGTTAATACTTCGCTTTCATCAATAAAATCTACACCTAAGGCTTCCAAAATCTGGGCCTCAACAAAATGGCCAATTCTGGCTTTAGCCATTACTGGTATAGTAACAGCATCCATAATTTTTTTAATCACAGTGGGATCGGCCATTCTTGCCACTCCGCCGGCAGCTCTTATATCAGCCGGTACTCTTTCCAAGGCCATAACAGCACAAGCACCTGCTTCTTCAGCAATTTTAGCCTGTTCCGGTGTCGTAACATCCATAATGACACCGCCTTTTAACATTTCAGCCAATCCAGTTTTCACTTTCCAAGATGCAACTTCAGCCATGCTGATTCCCCCTAATCTTCATCCTTACTAATTACTTTAGCAATAGCTGCTACCTTACTATCTCCAGTTTTCATCGCTGTTACTCCCTGGGCAGCTCTGCCTTGAACAGATATTCCACTGACTTCCTGGCGTATTACAATTCCCTCATCAGTAACAACCATTAATTCATCATCGGCACTAACAACTTTTATTCCGGCCAAAGGTCCCGTTTTGGAAGTAATTCGATGACCAATAACTCCCTTTCCGCCTCGGCCTTGTGTTCTAAAATCTTCCAAACGACTTCTTTTAGCAAATCCGTTTTCAGTTACTGTTAATAATTCTAAGTCTTTGCCGTTTTTATCTACCACGTCTATCCCTATTACATAGTCGGATTGCCCCAAATTAATTCCTTTGACTCCTCTGGCTGTTCTTCCCATGGTCCGTACATCCTCTTCGGAAAAACGGATCACCAGGCCAAGCCGAGTAGCAATTAGTATATCATCATCACCTTTAGTCAAATGGACTCCTATTAACTCGTCATCATCATCCAAAGTAAGTGCAATTAACCCATCTCGTCTTTGGGTATCATAATCTTTTAGCGCAGTCTTTTTAACAATTCCTTTTTTAGTTGCCGTTAACAAATTGTAATTATCATTAAATTCTTTAACTGCTATAGTTGCGGTTACCCGTTCATCCTGAGACAGGTTAAGAAGATTTACAATTGCAGTTCCTTTAGCCGTCCTGCTTGCCTCTGGTATTTCATAAGCCCTTAAACGATAAACTTTGCCTTTGGAAGTAAACACCAAAATATAATGATGGGTAGATGCAATAAACAACCTATCCACGAAATCATTTTCAACCGTGGACATCCCACTTATTCCTCTGCCGCCTCTTCTTTGACTGCGGTATGTGTCCAACGGTAATCTTTTAATATAACCTCTGTGAGTTACTGTAATTACCACATCTTCTTTCTCTATCAAATCTTCGACAGCCATTTTGGTGGCGTCAAATGTAATTTCCGAACGCCTTTCGTCAGCAAATTTTTCTTTAATTTCTTTTAATTCTGTTTTAATTATTTCCCTTACCATTTTATCAGAGCTCAAAACTGCTTTTAGATAAGAGATTTCATCAAGAAGCTTCTGGTATTGTTCATCAAGTTTTGTTCGTTCCAATCCGGTAAGTCTTCTAAGACGCATATCCAGAATAGCTTGAGCTTGTTTTTCACTGAATTCGAAGCGTTCAATAAGACGAGTTTTGGCCGTATCGTCATCTTTGGAAGATCTTATAATTTCAATGACATCATCGATAAAATCCAAAGCTTTACGCAAACCCTCATCAATATGAATTTCTTCTTCAGCTTTGTTCAGTTCATAACGAGTCCTTCTGGTAATAATTTCCTTCTGGTGGTTTATAAAATGTACCAGCATTTCTTTTAAATTTAAAACTTTCGGTACACCATCAACCAAAGCAAGTAAGTTAATACCAAAACTGTCTTCCATTTGGGTATGCTTATATAATTGATTTAATATTACTTGAGGATTAACATCCTTTCTGAGCTCGATAACTATACGCATACCTTTACGGGTTGTTTCATCCCTTAGATCAGTAATCCCCTCGATTTTCTTTTCATGGACTAATTCAGCAATTTTTTCTATCAATTTTGCTTTATTTACCATAAAGGGAATTTCAGTAACCACAATCTGCATTTTTCCTGATCTTTCGATTCTTTCAATATTGGCCCTGGCTCTGATCTTGATTGTCGCTTTTCCTGTGGTATAAGCTTCAACTATCCCTTCGGTCCCCATTATCAGGCCTCCTGTTGGAAAATCAGGGCCCTTGATAAATCTCATAATGTCTTTTAAGGTTACCTTATCTTGACCATCTGGTTCATCTTGACTGTCTAAAAGAAATATTACTCCGTCAATTACTTCCCCCAAATTATGAGGGGGGATATTAGTAGCCATGCCAACAGCTATTCCAGAAGAACCATTAACTAAAAGATTTGGAAATTTAGATGGAAGAACAACAGGTTCTTTTTCTTTTTCATCATAATTGGCTACAAAATCTACAGTTTCTTTTTCAATATCAGCGAGCATATATGAAGCAAGAGGTGCCATTCTCAGCTCTGTATAGCGCATGGCAGCAGCTGAGTCTCCGTCAATTGAACCAAAGTTTCCATGTCCGTCAATTAAAGGATAACGACTGGCAAAATCTTGAGCCATCCGCACAACTGCATCGTAAATTGAAGCGTCGCCATGGGGATGAAACTTACCCATGCAGTCCCCTACAAGCCTCGCTGATTTGCTGTAAGGTTTAGAAGGGGTCATTCCTAAAATATGCAAAGTATATAATATTCTACGATGCACAGGCTTAAGTCCGTCTCTAACATCCGGAAGAGCTCTGCTTACAATAACGCTCATAGAATAATCAATAAATGATTTTTTTAATTCCTCAGAAATCTCGATCGGTATTACTTTACCGCCAAATAGATCCATAGACATTTATGTTGCTCCCTTTCTTAAATATCAAGATTGCGTACATCTCGAGCATGCTTCTGGATAAATTCCTTACGCGGCTCTACTTTATCACCCATTAACATGGTAAAAAGTTCATCAGCCTTCATGGCATCTTCCATTTTAACCTGCAAAACTGTTCTGGTCTGAGGATCCATTGTTGTCTCCCATAATTGCTCGGGGTTCATTTCTCCCAATCCTTTATAACGTTGAATTTCAACTTTTTCCCTACCTATCTCATCAAGAATGTTATTAAGTTCAGCATCGCTATAGGCATATTTAACATCTTTTCCTTTTTTTATTTTGTATAAAGGTGGTTGAGTGATATAAATATAGTTGTTTTCAATCAGAGGTCTCATATAACGATAAAAGAAGGTAAGCAATAGTATACGGATATGAGAACCATCGACATCGGCATCTGTCATAATCATAATCCTATGATAACGAGCTTTTTCGATATCGAAATCGTCGGAAATTCCTGTTCCTAAGGCAGTGATCATCGCTCTGATTTCTTCATTGGCCAATATTTTATCCAAACGAGCTTTTTCAACATTTAAAATTTTTCCTCGCAAAGGAAGAATTGCTTGAAATTTTTGATCCCTTCCCTGCTTAGCGGAACCGCCAGCACTATCACCTTCAACAATATACATTTCGCAAAAACGAGGATCTTTCAAAGTACAATCGGCAAGTTTACCCGGAAGAGAGGTACTTTCCAATGCGTTTTTCCGTCGAGTGAGATCTCTGGCTTTACGTGCCGCAAGCCTGGCTCTGGCAGCCTGGATTCCTTTTTCAACTATTTTCTTTGCTACAGCAGGGTTTTCTTCAAAGAAGGTTGACAATCCATCGCCAACTACACTGTCAACAATAGAACGGACTTCGCTGTTGCCTAATTTGGTTTTAGTTTGGCCTTCAAATTGAGGCTCCGGAACTTTAACCGAAATAATAGCGGTAAGCCCTTCCCTAACGTCTTCTCCACTTAAATTGCTTTCATTATTTTTTAAAATATTATTTTTACGGGCATAATCATTTATGACCCGAGTTAAAGCAGCTTTGAAACCAGCTTCGTGAGTTCCGCCTTCAGTTGTATTAATATTATTGCTGTAGGAGAAAAGATTTTCAGTATAACCGTCATTGTATTGCAGTGCGACTTCGACTTGAACATTATCCCTTTGAGCTTCAATTACTATTGGCTTGGAATGAATCGGATCTTTATTTTTGTTAAGATATTTTACAAAATCAACAAGTCCCCCGCTATGTTTATAAACTTCTTTAGTGTTTGTCCTTTCATCAATTAAGGTTATTGTTACATTTTTATTAAGAAAAGAAAGTTCTTTTAGTCTTTGGGCTAGGATTTCAAAGTTATATACTGTTTCTTCAAATATTTCAGGATCGGGTTTAAAGGTAATTGTTGTTCCCGATCGTCCTTTATAAGTACCTATTTCCTTCAATTCGGTTAAAGTTTTACCGCGTGAAAATTCTTGAACATATCTTTTTCCGTCTTTTTTCACTTCAACTTTAAGGTTTATGGAAAGAGCATTTACGACGCTCATTCCTACCCCATGCAAACCACCGGTAACCTTATAAGCACCGTTATTAAATTTGCCTCCGGCATGAAGAACTGTTAAGCATACTTCAACTGTGGGCTTACCCATTTTAGGATGAATGTCAACCGGTATACCCCTGCCGTTGTCTTTGACGGTAATACTATTATCCTGATGAATAGTCACTTGAATATCATCGCAAAAACCGGCCATTGCTTCGTCGATACTGTTATCAACTATTTCGTAAACTAAATGATGAAGTCCCCTACTGCTAGTTGAGCCAATATACATACCTGGCCTTTTGCGAACAGCTTCTAAGCCTTCTAAAATCTCTATCTGCTCAGCATTATAATTTGATAAATTATGTTGATTATTAGCTAGGTCTGCACTATTTTGCAAGGCATTTTCCTCCCAAAATTATCCTCAAAGAACATCCTATAACCTTTTTATTATATTACAAATAATAGTCTTTTTCAATTATATATACCTCTCTTACTGAGAGGTATATACTTTTAGAATTATCATTAATATTTACATGAATAATTTTCATGAAAAAATTATAAAATATTTTCTATAAAATAATCAATATTTTTTGCTATTTTAAATACAATTTAATTATATAGTATTTTTTTCATAAAATTTAATAACATCAATTAACTATCCAATTCCATACCAAGTGTCGATCTTTTTGAAAGAGTTGAAGAAGAAATTGGAGACAAATAAATCCCTTTTTCCGAAATAACAATAGATTTTTGTTTTCCTTCCTCGGCAATATTTATAATTTTATTTTTATCATTATTATTCAAAAAACTTTGGGACAAACGATTATTAATTCCGGTTTCAATGTCCAGAATAGCAATAATACTGTCTTTACGAATCATAAAATTATTTCCCAAATGAAGAAACATTATTTTCCCTCCTAATAGTGCCGTTTATTATTTGATAAATAGCCTTTCCTTTTTTAAAGAGACTTTTTTCTAAATCTGTCATTGTAATAAGGGTTTGTCGTGCGGAGTTGTCAATATAATTAATAAGGAATTTTCGACGATATTCATCCAGCTCAGAAAGAACATCATCCAAAAGCAAAATTGGATAATCTCCTTTTTCATTAAATATTATTTCCATTTCACTCAGCTTCAAACAAAGAACCATTGTTCTTTGTTGCCCTTGAGAAGCAAACATTTTGGCCGGTTTTCCATTAAGATCAATAAGTAAGTCATCACGATGGGGACCAATGATCACAGTTCTTCTTTCAATCTCAGTTAATAATTTATTCTCCAATATTTCAGGAAAAACCTTTAAAGCTTGACTTACGTCTTTTTTACCCAAAGAAAAATAATTTAAAGACAGATTATAGTTAGGAGAAAAAATATCTTTAAATATTTTTTGACTATGGTTATTTAGCCTTTCTGTAAATTCTGCCCGGTTAATAATTATCTTTGAGCCAATATCGATTAATTGCTGATTCCAAATTTCAAGCTGACTTTTTAACAAAAAAATATTTTTTTCATTTTTTAGTAAATTATTTTTCTGCTTAATGATTCTCAGATATGAATTCAATAAAGATATATGACTCGGTTTAATTTGCGAGATCAGAAGATCAAGAAACCGTCTTCTTTCGTTTGGCCCTTTTTTAATAATACTTAGATCGTCTGGAGAAAAAAAGACTGCGTTTACTATACCAACGTAGTCCGAAAGACGTTTACATGCTATTTGATTAACTTTCATAACCTTTTTACCTGGTTCATAATAGCTTTCTAAAGAAATAATTCTATCCAAAACACTACAAGTAGCATGAAGGTAAAAACTTTTTTGATCCCACAAGATTAATTCTTTTTCTTGTCTTACTCTATAGGATTTTCCTGTCAATAAAAAATAGACGGCCTCAAGTACATTGGTCTTGCCTTGCCCGTTTGAACCGTAAAGCAAATTTAGTCCAGATTCAAAAGAAACTCTCTGTTTTTCATAATTTCTAAAATTTAATAAACTTAAATTCTTTATTTCCATTTTCATTAAATAATCTTTAATTTCTTAAAGGTAATAATAGGTATAAATAGTTTTGCTCATTTTCAGGACGAAATACACAAGGACTGTATGAACCGGAAGCTTCTAAAACAATATTTTCAGTGTCAATAGTTCTTAGAACATCTATTATATATTTCGCATTGAATGAAATGGCAACATTTTCCCCTTCTTTTTCTATCTCTATTTTTTCAGAAATTTTACCCATCTCAGAATATTGATTGACATTAAGAATAGAATCTTCAATATTAAATCTAACGTTATTAATCTTTAAATAATTATCTCTTGATAATAAAGATGCTCTTTCAACTGTATCCAACAAATTCTTACAGTTAACCAAAAGTTTGGTATTACATGACTGAGGAATTACTTGCTGATAATTCGGAAATTGCCCATCAATTAATCTAGTTAAAATTTGACAGGAGTTAAATTTAAAAATAATTTTCGAATTATTGTACTGAACGGTAAGTATTTCATCATCATCCAATAATCTAAGCAATTCCTGCATGGTTTTTGAGGGAATAATTCCTTTAAAATTTTTTTCATTATTTGGAAGTATAACTTTACTGTATGCTAATCTATGACTATCAGTACTTACTAAAGACATATTTTCATTTTCAACCTCAACAAGAATGCCAGTAAATACCGGTCTGGTTTCCTCAACGGCACAAGCAAATATAGTTTGTCTAATCATTTTTTTAAAAACAGCCGCCGGTATTTCTATAGTTTCAGCAGAATTAATATACGCTATTTCCGGATATTCTTCTGGATTATATCCATTAATAACAAAATTTGAATTATTATAGTATATTGCCACATTATTATCTATGCTTTCCATAATAATATCAGAATCGGGAAGTTTCCTAACAAATTCTGAGAAAAGTTTTGCCGGTAGGACTACTTCGCCTTCTTCTTTGACTTCCATTGGAATTTTACATCTTACTCCAATTTCCAAATCAGTTGCTTCAAACCATAGACTTGAATTTTCAGTTTTAAGTTTTATCCCTTGCAAAATGGGCATAGTGTTTTTAGTGGCAACTGCGCGCTGGACAGTGTTTACTCCTAACAAAAGATTTTCTCTTGAACAGATAATTTTCATATTTACCTCCAAAAGAATTATGATCAGATAATCATATTTTTCAAATTTCAGTAATAAGATATTAATTTAGTTGTAATAGAAGTATAGTAAAAAAAAATGTGGATATCTCTTAATAATACTCGGTGTTCACCTTTCTCAATTGTTAATTAATATCTTGGTAATTTGTGAGCAAATAGTAATTAAATCTGAATATCAATAAAAAGAAAAAACTAATTGGATTTAAGTTTATAAATAATATCGTTAATACTTTTTTCCACTATCGGATCTGTGTTTTTTAGATCATTAATCTTGTCGTAGGCATGAATAACAGTTGTATGATCTCTTCCTCCAAATTCTTCTCCTATTTGTAGCAAAGACAATTCGGTCAATTCTCTGCAAAGATACATGGCAATTTGGCGAGGAAAAGTAACTGATCTAGTTCTTTTTTTCATTTTTAATTCTTGCACGGGAATTTTATAATGATCTGCAACAGCTTTTTGAATCATATCTAAGGTAATAATTTTCTGATTTTTTTGAGGAAGCATATCTTTAAGAATTTCTTCTGCTAGGTCTATGGTAATTGGTTGATCTGTAAGCATACTGTAGGCAGTAATCTTGCTTAAAGCTCCTTCAAGTTCCCTTATGTTGGACTGAATTTGAGAAGCAATAAAAGTAATAATTTCATCTGGTACATTAAAGTCTTCAAGTTGTGCTTTTTTTCTTAAAATGGCAATTCTGGTTTCATAGTCGGGAGGGTTTATATCTGTTGTTAGACCCCATTCAAATCTTGACCGAAGTCTTTCTTCAAGGGTTGGAATTTCTTTGGGTGGTCGGTCGGAGGAGATTATAATTTGTTTATTTGCTTCGTATAAAGCATTGAATGTATGAAAAAATTCCTCTTGGGTAGCTTCTTTTCCTGCTAGAAATTGAATATCGTCAATAAGTAAAACATCTATTTTACGATAGGTATTGCGAAATTCCACTTGACGTTCATAACGAATGGAGTCAATCAATTCATTGGTAAATTGTTCTCCTGTAACATAAAGTAATTTTAAGGAAGGATAATTTTTACAAATAACATGACTGATGGCATGCATCAGGTGAGTTTTTCCTAAGCCGCTTCCTCCGTAAACAAATAGAGGGTTATAGGATTTTGCAGGAGATTCTGCTACAGCCAAAGCAGCAGCATGTGCAAATCGATTACTATTTCCGATAACAAAAGTATCAAAAGTATATTTAGGATTGAGGGTATAGGATAAAGTACCAAAACTCACTTTTTCATTTTGAAAAGGAAAACCATTACCAGCCTTATTTTGATCGACCACAAAAGACAAAGTAACAGGAACATTTAAATAATTTTGTATTGTGGACTTAATCAGATTGGAATATCTACTTTCAAGCCAGTCTTTGGCAAACTCGTTTACTACACTAATTGTTAGTGTATTATTAGCAAAATCTATTAATTTTGTGGGCGCTAACCACGTTTCAAAACTGTCTTTGGATAGTTCCTTTTTAAGTTTTTCCAGAATGTTTTCCCAAAAAGCATCTAAATATAAAGAGTTAGGAGACATTATATAACCTCCAGATAGGAATATAATATTAAGATTCAAGATTTAAACATCATTTGAAGGCAAACTAATAATAACAATTTTTCCTAGTGTTATCAACAGCATTTTAAGAATGTGCAATTGTCTCCACCTGTAATATAAAGTTAATGCACAACTTTATTAACAAGTTTTTAACTTGTTAATAAAGTCTATTTTCTTGACCAAAAAAAATATGTAAGGTATAATTTTGAGTAGTTTTCATATCTGGTTTATTTGGTTTATTGTTGCAACTAAGGGGGTGTATACATTGAAAAGGACATACCAGCCAAAAACCCGTCAATATAAACGAGTACATGGTTTTTTAGCTAGAATGAAATCACCTGGCGGAAGAAATGTGTTAAAGAGGCGTCGTTTAAAAGGTCGTAAAAAATTAACTGTTTAGGGCCGCATAAATGTGGCCTTTTTTATACTGAAGAAAAAAGCTTTAAACTCCTCAGGAGGGCATTATGTTGCCCAAAGCGTATAGGATGTCCAAAAAGTCTGATTTTGAAAAAGTTTTTACTTATGGTAAAAGTTATAGCTCTCGTTATGTAGTAATATATATTTTTAAAGGGCTTCCACTTAAATTTGGTTTTATTGCTTCAAAAAAAATTGGCAATGCAGTCAAACGCAATCGGGCAAAAAGACTAATGAGAGAAGCTTTGAGATTGAATTTATATAGATTGAAAAAAGAATACCAAATGATATTTATTGCTCGAAGTTTTATAAATAATGCTTCTTTGCAAGATGTTGAAAAATCGATAATAAATATATGGAAAAAAGCGGGAGTTTTGAGTGAAGATAATATTTAGACTATTTTCTTTTTTACTTATTAATTTAATAGCTTTCTACCAAAAAATTATCTCACCTGTTTTACCAAGAAGTTGTAGATTTTATCCTACCTGTTCGGAATATGCCATTCAAGCAATTAACAAATATGGTATACTAAAAGGTATGAGAAAAGCCATAATAAGAATATTAAAATGTAATCCATTTCACCCTGGCGGATATGATCCTGTTTAAGGAGGGTTTTTGTGAGTACTCTTGTTCAAGGAATGACTCTTATCTTGGAGTGGTTGTTTAATCTCTCCTCTACTTTTGGACTGCCTTATTGGGGTGTAGCAATTATTTTGTTTACAGTAATCATAAAATTATTGCTTTACCCCTTGACGGTTAAACAGATAGTTTCAATGAGGAAAATTACTGAGTTGCAGCCAAAAGTAAGAGATATTCAAAAAAAGTATGGTTATGACAAACAAAAAATGAACCAAAAAATTATGGAATTGTATAGCAAGGAAAAGGCTAATCCTTATTCGGGATGTTTGCCTCTTCTTGTCCAAATTCCAATATTGTATATATTTTATAGATCGTTGTTTGAGCTAACTGCAAGAGCCAGTAATGATCCAAGCTTTCATTTTTTAGGTTTTAATATTACTGAAACCTATGGACTTACGTTAGATTATCATTTATTATTGCCAATAGTCGCTGGGGTTACAACTTATTTAATGACTAAAGTATCTATGGCAAATTCACCCAAGCCAGAAATGAATCCTATGAATAATAAGAAAAATAATGTTGCTGCAAGTGCTGAGCAAACACAAAAAATAATACTATATATAATGCCTTTGTTTATGGCCTACATTGTAATATCCTTACCTTCTGGTCTTGGTATTTATATTGTAACCATGAACATTGTGTCTATTTTGCAAACAATCTATATATACAAGGTATTATTTAAGAGGGAAGAAAAGAAGGCAAAGTTAAATACCGAACAATAATGTTTGGTACTGGAGGATTACATAATGAATGTTATTGAAAAAACCGGTAGGACTACTGAAGAAGCTATTGAGGCTTGTTTAAGAGAACTTGGAGTAACAAGAGACCAAGTCGTAATTGAGGTGTTGGAAGAGCCAGGAAAGAAAGGTCTACTTGGACTTTTTGGTACAAGGCCCGCAAGGGTAAAGGTTTGTTTAGACGATGATCCAAGTTCTTTAGCCTGCAAATTTTTAAAAAAACTAACTAGTGCAATGAATATTGAAGCAGATTTTGAAGTATTTCATCGTGAAGACCATATTTTGATTAATATTACAGGGTCTGATCTAGGAATATTAATCGGGCGTCGCGGAGATACTCTAGAAGCAGTACAATTTTTAACTAATTTAGCTGTAAGTAAAAAAGTACCTGGTAAAACAAGAATAATTATAGATGTAGAAGGATATAGGAAGAGAAGAGAAGAAACATTAATAAAACTGGCTAAAAGATTGGCAGAAAAAGTTAAGAAAACAGGGAATCGAGTGGTTTTGGAACCAATGACTCCTCAAGAGAGAAGAATCATTCATACTGCATTACAAAATGAATGGAAAATCTCTACATTTAGTGAAGGAGAAGAACCACATCGAAGAGTAGTTATTTCTTTAAAACAAAGAAGCAATAAAGATGTTTCATAAAGGGGTTAACCCCTTTTTTTATCATTTGGTTAAAAGTAGTAAATGTTTCATAATCGTGAGGTAAGACTATGGAAGATACTATTGTAGCTTTAGCTACCCCCCCTGGAGAAGGTGCTATTCATATCATTCGTTTGAGTGGTAAAAACGCTTTTAATATTGGAAAAGCTTGCTTCGAACCAAAAAATAAGAATAAATGGCAAGCGGATACAAGTTATACTCTTCATTATGGTTGGTTCTTGGATGGTACAAAAAAAATTGATCAAGTTCTAGTTGCTAGAATGAGAGGGCCTCAATCATATACTGGAGAGGATGTATTAGAAATACATTGCCACGGGGGAATGCTAGTTGCTAGAAGAATAATTGAAGCATGTCTTCATCAAGGTGCTCGTTTGGCTGAGGCGGGAGAATTTAGCAAAAGAGCTTTCTTGAATGGAAAAATTGATTTAGTACAAGCTGAAGCAATAGTAGATTTAATTACAGCTAGAACAAGCCTTGCTGCCGATTTAGCATTAAATCAGCTTACAGGAAGTCTTTCTACTAAAATCGACGATGTTCGACAAGATATTTTGGATATACTTTCGTACATTGAAGCTACAATAGATTTTCCGGAAGATGAAGTTGATGATCTCGCTCAGACCGAATTGTCGGAGAGACTAATTAAAGCTAAGGAAAAAGCTGTAGAAATACTTAAAGGTAGCAAAACTGGAAAAATTATTAGGGAAGGGCTGTTAACTGTAATAGCGGGTAGACCAAATGTGGGTAAGTCAAGTTTACTCAATGCATTTTTGGAAGAGGAAAGAGCAATAGTGTCTGAAATACCTGGAACAACAAGGGATGAAATTCATGAATACATAAAAGTTGGAGAAGTACTTTTGCATCTAATCGATACAGCAGGAATAAGAGACAGTAGCGATCCAATAGAAAAGATAGGCGTTGAAAGAGCATGGAAAGCTTTAAATAAAGCTGATGTAATTCTATTGCTTCTGGATGTTAATGAATATAATGCTAAACGTTTTTCTAAAGAAGAGCAGATTATAATGGAAGAATATGCGGAGAAAACTATTGTTCTTATTAATAAAATAGATTTGATGTCTTCTTATGAATTAAATGATTCTTATATTCCAAAAGATATTTTTGTTTTACCCTTTTCCGTAAAGACACGATTCGGTTTTGAAGAGCTTAAAAAAGAAATATTACGACGTGTATACGAAGGAAATCATGCTATTTCAGCGGAGCCATTGCTTTCTAATATACGCCAAATCAATGCCTTGGAGAATTGCATTAATAACTTAGAAAAAGCACAGGAAGCGGTATATGCTAATATTCCTTTTGATTTGGTATCAATTGATGTCAGAGCAGCGTTAGAAGAAATTTCATTAATAACCGGACATAATGTTCAAGAAGATTTACTTAATAATATTTTTAGTAGATTTTGCATAGGAAAGTAGGTTTACCGTGGAATACTTTGCTGGGAAATATGATGTTATTGTTATTGGAGCAGGACATGCCGGCTGTGAAGCAGCATTAGCTGCAGCTCGCATGGGTTGTGAAACTTTATTGTTAACTCAAAATATTGATAAAATAGCTAATATGCCGTGTAATCCTTCCATCGGCGGACCGGCCAAGGGACACCTTGTAAGAGAAATCGACGCTTTAGGCGGACAAATGGCTATAGTTGCCGATGAGACCTCTCTTCAAGTAAGAACTTTGAATACCGGAAAAGGTCCAGCCGTACGTGCCTTACGTGTTCAGTCAGATAAGCGGCAATATCATTACAGAATGCTTAAAGAATTGTTTAAACAACCTCGTCTCACTTTAATCGAAGCGTTGGTGGAAAAGCTAAAAGTTGATAATTATCGGATCACGGGAGTTGTTACCAGAAACGGAGCAAGGTTTGAGGCGAAAAGTGTTGTTTTAACCAGCGGCACATATCTTCGAGGAAGAATTATAATTGGAGAAGCCATTTATGAAGGAGGACCAGGAGGAGAGGCTACATCTTCTGCCTTGTCGAACAATTTAAAAGAATTGGGGTTGGATCTGGGACGCTTTAAAACCGGTACTTCGCCGAGGATACAAAAGAATACTGTGGATTTCAGCAAATTTATAATTCAGCCTGGAGATTCGGAACCTAAGAGGTTTTCTTTTTTGCCTACGGAAAGTATTTTCTGGGGGAATGACCCATCAAAACAATTACCGTGCTGGCTAGGCTATACAACGAAAGAAACACATGACGTAATTAGAAATAACTTGCATAGGGCACCACTTTTTACCGGAGTTGTTGAAGGAATTGGTCCTCGATATTGTCCTTCTATTGAAGATAAAGTAGTGCGTTTTGCCCAAAGAGAAGCACATCAAATTTTTCTGGAGCCTGAAGGAATAAACAGTGAAGAATTATATCTGGCTGGAATCTCAACAAGTTTGCCGGAAGAGATACAGTATATGTTTTTAAAAACTATACCCGGTTTAGAAAAAGCTAAAATATTAAGACCAGGTTATGCCATTGAGTACGATATTGTAAAACCATACCAGCTTTCTCTTACTCTAGAAGTAAGATCACTGCCGGGACTTTTTACAGCTGGCCAACTAAATGGTACATCGGGGTATGAAGAGGCTGCTGCCCAAGGGTTATACGCAGGAATAAATGCTGCTTTAAAAGTAAAAGAAACGCCAGCATTTGTATTAAAACGTTCAGATGGTTATTTAGGGGTTATGATTGATGATTTAGTCAATAAAGATATCAAAGAGCCTTATCGTTTGCTTACCTCAAGGGCTGAATATAGGTTATTGTTAAGACAGGATAATGCAGATTTACGTCTTACGGAAATGGGAAGAAAAATAGGGTTGGTTGATGATAATAGATGGAGGATATTTAATGACAAGTTAAAGAAATTAGAAGAAATAAAAAAAATTTGGTACAATACTGTATTCTCAGTAAAAGATACAATAGTTCAAAGGATTTTAAAAGAGTTAGGATCTTCTACTTTGAGAAGCAGTATACGGGCAGAAGAATTACTAAAAAGACCTGAGTTTACAGTGAGACATCTTCAAGAATTGATTCCTGAAATAAATAATTATGAAAGAGAAATATTGGAAGAAGCAGCTATTCAAATAAAATATAAGGGCTATATAGATAAGCAGCAAGAAGAAGTAGAAAAATTTATTAAGCTTGAAGAACAAGAGTTACCAGCAGATTTGGATTATGATAAGATTCGAGGTTTATCTAATGAGGCTAAACAAAGGCTGAAGGATGTAAATCCACAAAATGTAGGACAGGCTTCCAGAATAAGTGGAGTTAACCCTGCAGATATTTCTGTATTACTTATTTATTTGGAGCAAAGAAAAAGGGGAATGGCAGATGCCCGATCTGAATCAAACGATTGACTGGAAAATTCTAAAGAATAGGGCTAAAGCCAATTGGGATTTAGTTATTACCGATGAACAATTGAGACAATTTGTTGATTATACCGCAATATTATTAGATTGGAATCAAAGAATTAATCTAACTGCCATCATCGAGCCAAAAGATATTATTATAAAGCATTTTATTGATTCCATGGCTTTTATTAAGAAGATAGATTATTATTATCCCCAAAAAAATATATTTTTGGCCGATATAGGAACGGGTGCCGGTTTTCCTGGAATTCCAATTAAGATTCTTAGGCCTCAAATTCATGTTACTTTAATAGATTCTTTGGCTAAGCGAATCAGTTTTTTAGATTATCTTATTACTCAATTAAATTTGAGAGATATTCAAACTTGTCATGCCAGAGCAGAAGACTTGGGTAGAAACAAAAAGCACAGAGAGCTTTATGATGTAGTAGTGGCAAGAGCTGTCGCTGAATTGCCCGTGTTACTTGAATACTGTGTTCCTTTATTAAAGGTGGGAGGAAGATTAATTGCGGCTAAAGGCATTAAGCCAGAAGATGAGATTTCTTCTGCCAAAAACGCTCTTAATTTGCTTAATAGCCAAATTGAAACATTAGATAAGTATAAATTGGCAAATGGAGCAGATTATCGTTCATTAATTGTAATAAGGAAAAATAAAAGCACTCCGGAAAAATATCCCAGACAACCAGGAAAGCCAAAGAAAAATCCTTTATAAAAAACTAAAAATATATATTAATATAAATAAATTATCAATAAATAATTTATTATTTGGAAAGGCATTACAAAAGTGCTTTTTTTTTTATTTTCATATTATGTTTAATAGTATATAGT
>JAAYII010000138.1 GCA_012523535.1 Peptococcaceae bacterium | reverse complement strand
GCCCTATTTGGAACCAGAATTATTTTCAGAGCCACGGCCACCCCAAGCAATATAGTTTGACTGAGAACAAGATTCAATAATAGTATTTTCTTGGATAAATTCCGCATTTAGCTATCTCCATTTTATTTTGCTAATTTTTTTATTTCTTTCCATTGGACAATAAAAATGCAGATAATAATCCTCGAACCTAAAGAGATTCGAGGATTAGCATACTTTTGCCGTATTTTTTGATTTTATTTCATTTAAAAGAATTTATTAATTTTGCGTTGTTCCAGATAAATAGCCCTAACTTTTCGCAAAAAGGCTTTGGTCTCGTCAATTTGGAAATCCGAATATGTCCACGGCAAAGATTGCCAGTCTTTTCGAGCGAAAAACAGTGTGATTTCCGCATATATCCCTTTAGAGAGTGGTATCCTATGTGGGGCATTTTTGGTAGAGGCCAGAGTTAACCTGCCATGGCTCATCAAACCGGGATCGAGGTTAATTCTGCGGCATCCATTTTGTGAATACTCTTTTTCTATATCGTTAGTCATTAATTTAATTTCTGCCAACTTCGAAGGATCGAGGCACGATTCGAAGCTAAAGAAGCATTTGTACACCCTGCCCCCCATTTCAGCGTCGTAATAAGTCGATATATCGGAAAAGCTATAGTTTGAGGATCGGCAATCGATTCTACCGAATATCGATTGCAACTTTTTTGCTACGGCTTCTACTAATCCCTCATCACAATATAGGATACCAACTATCAATTTCTCAGGCGGAAAACATCTGGCAGTTCCCATGATTATCACTTTTGCGGTTTCAAAAATTCAATGTTCGAGTTTTATTCTTGCGCCGCTTCTGTATCCTGCTCACCGGTTTCTTCAGCTTCCTCAGTTAAAATAGTTTTGGGTTCCACAATGGACAAAACTAAACTATCAAGCGGAGTTTTAATCTCATAGGCTTCTTTTTTCGCAATATCAAGATCACTTACATAAATGCTGTCCCCCGGCTTCATTCCTGTTAGGTCAACTTCGATCTTTTCAATTAAATCTGAGGGAAGAGCTTTATAAGTAATTTCATTTAACGACTGTTGAATCAACCCTTCAACATTTTCTTTGTTGACAAGAACAATTTTGGCTATATTTGTAACTTTTTCTCCTTCCAGTAGAGTCTGGAAACTTAAATGCTCAACATCTCTGGTCATCGGAACATAAGTAACTTCTTTTAGTAAAGCTTTATAACTCTCTTCGCCAATCATTAAGTCCACTCTGCTTCCTTCGAAATGCGACCTCAAAAACTGGGCAACCTCTTTTTGGGGAAACTGAATACTAATAGATTCTTTAAGATTCTTGCCATACAAAACTCCCGGAATAATTCCCTCTTTCCTTAGTTGTTTGGCTTTTTTGTTCAAATTGCGCTTTTCTCCCTTTAAAATAGACATACTGTAGCTCCTTTCACTTGTTATGATTTTTTCTCCTCCAAGTTATGAAGACCTTCTTGTCTACTTCTTTGGCTGAAAGAAAGGGTATAAAAAAAACGTTCCCTTTTGGTTAGCAAGATTTGCCTGGTAATGAAACGCGGTCGATGTAACTATTATATCATAAACAGCAAAAACATGGTAAATTATAAGACAATAATTTTGGAAGGTAAAATAATTCCATAATTGGTTGTTTCGGAATCATTATGTAACAATTACCTGAGTAATAAAGTTTTTATGACAAATAATAAAATCGACTCCAAAATAAAAATATTTAAACTTTTAAGGAGGGAAAATGACATGCCTGGTGAAAGAAATTCAAATCAACCTGCAGTACAGGGAGCTTCTAAAGGATTAGAGCAACTGAAATATGAAATTGCCAATGAACTTGGTGCAACTCTTGGTGGAGATCGTACTTCCCGTGAAAACGGAACTGTCGGTGGTTATATGACCAAACGTATGGTTGAATTCGCCGAACAACAGCTGAAAAATGGTCAAAGGATCTAACTGCCAAGAGAAAATTACGTTTCATTGTTAGTATACCCAATAATGAGGGCGTGTGAATACTAATTTCACACGCCCTCGCTTATTCTTCCAAAAGACCTTTTTCAATACACTCCGTAATTAAATCATTGATATAATGCCAAATTTCTACCGATCCATCTTTGACTTGCAAATTTTTTTCCCGGACAGTCTTACTTTTTATTCCGTATTTTTTCCAGGTATGCCCTCCGGTTAACGAGTTTAAAATCAAAGGTTCCAATCTATCCAATGCCGCGGCAAATTTAGCTTCCATTGTATTTTTTTCTTCAAATTCCCGCCAAAGATTAATGAATTCCAAGGCTTGTTCTTT
>JAAYII010000137.1 GCA_012523535.1 Peptococcaceae bacterium | reverse complement strand
GCATCAAAGACAGGGGCATTTAGATACGGTTATTTCAAAACACAGCATTAGCGATATTCCAAAGGTTAAGAGTGTCCTGAAAAAAGCTAAATTACTTATAAGAGTAAATCCTATTTATGAAAATTCCGAAAAAGAAATAAAAGACGTAATTTCCAATGGAGCGGAAATAGTTATGCTGCCCTTTTTTTCATCAGCGAAAGAGGTTGAGAGCTTTATTAGATTTGTGGATGGAAAAGCTTTGACTTGTTTATTGGTTGAAACACCGTCGGCTGTGAAAAACATAGATGAAATTCTAGCTGTTGATGGAATTGATATGATACATATAGGACTTAATGATTTGCATTTGGGTTATGGGTTGGACTTTATGTTTGAACTTTTAACTAATGGTGTAGTCGAAATGCTTTGTAATAAGTTTCAGCAAAAAGGTATTACCTATGGATTTGGGGGTATTGCGCAAATAGGACAGGGTATGCTGCCAGCCGAATATATTATTGCAGAGCATTATAGGCTTGGTTCTAGTATGGCAATATTGTCGCGAAGTTTTTGCAACCCGTCTGTTGAAATAGATATATGTAAAATTGGGGACACATTTAGGAACGGAATTAAAAAAATAAGGTCACTGGAAAGTGAACTTAGCAAAAAGGAAGTATTCTTCTTTGAAAAGAACTACAGGATTGTCACCGAAAAGGTTATGCTGATAAAAGAAAGACTTGCAAATAAAAAAGAGGGTAGTTTATGACAATATTGTTGACGGGAGCATTTAAATATACTGATGAACAAATTAACAAATTAAAATCGTTGGGGTTGCATGTTCTTTTTGTTGAAGATGAAAGAACCAATCTACAAATAGATTGCACGGACATTGATGGTGTAGTATGTAATAATCTTTTTCTTTATAATGATATTTCAAATTTTAAGAACTTAAGATTTATCCAGCTTACAAGTGCTGGCACTGATAGAGTGCCACTGGACCATATAAAGGAAAAGAATATAATACTCAAAAATGCCAGAGGTGTTTACAGTATTCCAATGGCAGAGTACACAGTTTTGAAGATTCTAGAAATATACAAAAAAAGCCGTTTTTTTTATAAAATGCAGGAAACTAGAACATGGCAGAAACAAAGGAATTTGCTTGAACTGTACGATAAAACAGCTGCTATTATAGGCTTTGGAAGTGATGGAATTGAAATTGCAAAGCGGCTTAAATGCTTTGGTGTGAAGATAATCGCAGTTGATGTCCGCAATTTTTGCGAAGCAGAGTTAGAGATGACAGATGAAGTACGCAGCATTGATAATATAGATGATGTATTGCTGGAAAGTGATATTGTCATTCTGACAGTACCCCTTAATGAACATACATACAAGTTAATGAATAGACATAGGCTTTCAAAAATGAAAGATAATAGCGTATTAATAAATATTGCAAGGGGTGGAATAATTGACGAAGCTGCATTGATTGATGCTATTGAAAAAGGCAAATTTTTGGGTGTGGCGCTTGATGTTTTTGAACATGAACCCCTTTCAATGGATAGTCCTCTTTGGTGCTTTGACAACGTAATAATTACACCACATAATTCATTTGTGTCGGATAAGGTGAAAAACAGATTATTTGAGTTAATTGTAGAGAACTTATCTCAATTTCTGAAATTACAACATAAGGATGTTTGTAAATGAAAAAAGTTCTATTAATCGCAACAGTTCAAAGTCATATTGCACAGTTTCACAAACCGCTAATAAACGTGTTGCATGAAAATGGTTATGAGGTACATGTAGCGGCGAGAGATAACTTGAGTGAAAAAAACGGGCTGGTCTTAGATACAGCAGACAAAACATTTAATGTGAACTTTTCACGTTCGCCTTACAGCTTTAATAATATAGTAGTTTATAAACAAATTAAGCATATAATATCAGAAAATAATTATCAATTTATTCACTGCAACACACCAATGGGTGGAGTTGTTGGAAGGCTTGCAGCACGAAAAGCCCGCAAAAGCGGTACTAAAGTGATATATACGGCACATGGTTTTCATTTTTTTAAAGGAGCACCTCTTATAAACTGGTTAGTATATTATCCAATTGAGAAAATTCTTTCGGGGTTTACAGACGTATTGATTACTATTATGC
>JAAYII010000136.1 GCA_012523535.1 Peptococcaceae bacterium | reverse complement strand
TGATGGCCAGAAACACGGAAGCTGATGTCAATGTCATAGCTCTGGTCGGAGAAAGAGGACGGGAACTGCGTGATTTTATGGAAAAGGATTTGGGAGAAGAAGGACTGGCTCGTTCCGTAATTGTGGTAGCCACTTCTGACCAGCCTGCATTGGTGAGATTGAAGGCAGCTTTTACAGCTACGGCTATTGCGGAATATTTCAGAGATCAAGGAAAAAATGTCCTTTTTATGATGGATTCTGTGACCAGGTTTGCCATGGCCCAAAGAGAAATCGGCTTGACAATTGGAGAACCTCCTGCTACCAGGGGATATCCTCCTTCCGTTTTTGCCCTGTTGCCAAAATTGCTGGAAAGAGTGGGTATGTCGGAAAAGGGGACAATTTCCGGTATTTATACCGTCCTGGTCGACGGAGATGACCAGAACGAACCTATAGCCGATGCTCTTAGAGGTATTTTGGACGGGCACATAGTTCTTAGCCGGGAATTGGCTTCCAGAAATCACTATCCATCCATAGATATTCTGCAATCTGTCAGTCGTTTGATGAATGATATTGTCAGTCCCGAACAAAGAGATTTGGCCGCCCGGATCCGTAACCATCTTGCCGTTTACCAGGATGCCAAGGATCTTATAGATATCGGTGCTTATGTTAAAGGAAGCAACCCGAGTATTGACGAGGCAATTAAATACATAGGCCGAATAAATGCTTTTCTTTGCCAGGACACGGATGAAAAGTTTAATTATTCGGAAATAACCAAAGCCATGGCTAACATTTATGCTGAGGGAGATGACTAATGTCGTTTAAATTTCGTTTGGAGACCAACTTGCATTTGGCTGAACAGAAAAGGAAGGCTATTGAAGGTATTCTGGCCCAGCAAATAAGAACTCTAAAGAAAATTGAGAAACAAAAGAAAACCCAAGCCGGCTTGTTGGCTCAGGCTTTGGCCGGACAAAAAAATGCTTGTTTGACAAACCCTAAAAACCTGGACAGCTGGCAGAAATACTCCCAAGAACAATATGAAAAGCTTTTGCAATTGGAAAATGAACTCCAAAAACAGTTAGAAGTTGTGGAAGCGAGCAAACAAAAGCTTTTCCAGTGCCGCATCGAAGAGGAAAAATTTAAAAAGCTCAAGGAAAAACAACTAAGAATTTATATGTGGGAAGAATTGAAAAAGGAGCAGAACGTAATTGATGAAATTGCGCAAGGCCGGACAGGCATAAATGGGGATATATCAAGGGATAGACTGGAGGGCACCAAGTGATTTATGTAACGAGGATAAATAATAAGGAATTTGCCATCAACCCCGACCTTATAGAAACTTTGGAGGCCACTCCTGACACGGTAATTACCCTTACTAATGATTCCAAGTATATCGTTAAAGAGTCAATTGATGAAATAATAGAACGCATTGCCGCTTTTCGGCGGCGTTGCCACCCGGAGTTCAAAGGAGGGGAATTGGATAAATGAAATCACCTTTTGCTAAAGTCTTTAAACTTTTGGTTTATATTCTGGTTTTTGCTGTTGGAGTTTGCGCCGGAGGTTTCGGAGTCACGGTGGTTAAAGCAAAATTGTTTCCTTCCGCCGGTGAAGCGGTAGTCCAATACAATGGCAACCAGGGAGTGGGACCGATAATAGACCTGGATGAGTTTTTGGTTAATTTGGAAGGAGGAGGAATAGTTAAGGCTGAAATATCCCTTGAAGGGATAAATGCTAAAGCGGAAAAGGAACTGACCTCTAAAGAGATCTTTATCCGGGATAAAATAATCAATGTCTTGTGCTCTAAAAAGATAGAAGAAATTAAAACCCCTCAAGGGCAGGAACAGCTGAAAAAGGAACTGTTGGAAAAGCTCAATGCAGTATGCAATGATCAAATTAATGAAGTTTTATTCAAGAATTTTGTTTATGCATTTTAACAAGCCTTGAAAAAAGTTGAGTAAGGAGGGATTGGATGGGAGAAGTATTATCTCAGGCTGAAATAGATGCATTGCTCAGCGCAATATCGGAAGGAGTTATGGATGAAGAAACAATCAAGTCCGGCTCAAACAAAGTAAAAGTCTATGATTTCCGCCGTCCAAATAAATTTTCCAAAGGTCAACTTAACTCTTTATTCAATATTCATGATAATTTTGGCAGAGCTTTAGCTACCTTTTTAGCAGGTAATATGCATACGGCAGTAGAATCCAAAGTACTTTCTACGGAACAAGTTACTTATGATGAATTTATTCGCTCCTTGCCTTACCCCACGATTCTTGGCATATTCAGTATGGCTCCTTTGGAAGGAAATTCTCTCCTTGAAATCAGTCCGTCTTTGGCCTTTATTATGATCGAGAGGCTGTTGGGCGGACAAGGTTCGGAAAAGTTTCGCAACAGGGATTTAACAGAGATTGAAAGGAAAATAATTCATGGCCGCTTAAGCAAAATCGTTAATCTATTCGGCGAGGCTTGGGGAGAAATTTTTGAATTGCATACAGAGTTAACTGATATGGAAACAAATCCTCAGTTTACCCAGATAGTGGCTCCCAATGAGATGGTAGTGGTAATTACTATGGAAATAATCATTGGGGAACAGACGGGAAGAATTAATGTTTGTTTACCTTATATAGTAATGAAACCGATATTGGATAAGCTAAACAATCTGTTGCTTTTTTCCCAAGAGGGAAAAAGCAATTCTCCGCAAGAAAAAGAACTGCAAATGAGAAAAATAGAATGGACTAAAGTACCGATGAAAGTTGTTATCGGCAGTGCACAAATTACGGTACAAGAACTTACCAACCTGGAATACGGTGATGTCATACCTTTAGACCAGCCAATCAAAGAACCGCTTGATGTTTATGTAGGGGATTTCCCCAAATTCAAAGGTATTCCGGGATTATCGGGAAGCAGAATGGCAGTTAAGATAACTGATGTATTAACTGAAGGGGGGAATAACAATGGCTAACGGAATGCTGTCTCAGGAAGAGATTGACGCTTTGCTTTCCGGTGCCATGGAAACCGAACTTTCCGGCAACAGTGAACTCAATAGTGAATCTAGAAACGTAGATGAATATCTTTCAGATTTGGATAATGATGTCTTAGGGGAAATCGCCAATATTTCGATGGGAACGGCAGCCACAACATTATCGCAACTGGTTGGTAAGCGAGTGGAAATCACTACTCCTGTTGTCGATGTGACTAATGCCAAAACAATTCTCCAGGATTACCCGGTGCCTCACGTTCTAATTCATGTGAAGTATAAAAGAGGTTTTGAGGGATCCAATATTCTAATCCTTTCTCAAGAAGACGGTTCGGTAATTGTGGACTTAATGATGGGGGGGAGCGGCGAAAAACGCGATGCAAATCTGAATGAAATGCAGTTAAGCGGTATTTCCGAGGCCATGAACCAAATGATGGGTTCGGCAGCCACCTCTATGTCCACTGTATTCAACTCGGTTATAGACATTACTCCGCCAACTGTTATTGTTGCTGAAATAAACGAGGAAGAAACTCAACTCAAAGAGATATTGGGTTATGAAGAACATTTGGTTCGAATTTCCTTCAGACTGACTATTGAGGGTATTCTTGATAGTGTATTGCTGCAAATCATTCCTTTGGAGATAGCCAAAAGCATGGCGGCCAAACTTATCGGAGGAATCGGTAAAACAACTGAATCTCCTGCTTTGTCGGGACAAGCTTCTGCTCAAGAACCCTCGATATCCATAAATACACCGCCATCTCCGGCACCTCCGGAGCCAATGGAGCCAATGTTTTCAGGACCTCCGCCGTCTTCAGTGCCTCCGCTGTCTGCAGCGCCGGCGGCAAATAACAGTCAGCCTCAAACATTAAACAATGGCCATATGTCTTCTATGAATGGGGCAAAAAAATCACCCGTTGAACCTAACAGCAAGCCTCAAACCACATTTGTTCAACCGGCCCAGTTTGCACAGCTGTCTGTCGGCAATCCTCCTTCTATAACTCATAATTTGGGGTTAATAGCTGATGTGCCGCTCCAGGTGAATGTTGAACTGGGAAAAGCCACCAAAACGATCAAAGAGATTTTGGAATTAGGCCCAGGATCTGTTGTAGAACTTGATCGTTTGGCGGGAGAGCCGGTAGATATGTTTGTCAACGGCAAACTTATCGCCAAATGCGAAGTTGTTGTCATTAACGAGACTTTTGGCATCCGTATTACCGAAATAGTAAGTCCTTCCAATCGTATTGATACCATAAATTAAGTAAGATATTTTAGGAGGTAAAAAAGTGGGTAATAGTGTAATGCTGGTAGATGACGCAGCTTTTATGCGTATGATGCTTAAAGATATCCTAACCAACAATGGTTACAGTATTGTCGGAGAAGCGGAAAACGGTGTTGTTGCTGTAGAAAAGTATATGGAGTTAAAACCGGATATTACTGTTATGGATATTACGATGCCAGAAATGGACGGCTTGCAGGCGGTTAAAGAGATAAGGGCCAGGGATCCTGAAGCTCGGATTATTATGTGCAGCGCAATGGGACAGCAAGCCATGGTTATTGAAGCCATCCAATCGGGTGCTAAGGATTTTATTGTTAAGCCGTTCCAGGCTGAAAGAGTTTTGGAAGCGGTTGCTAAGGCGCTGAAATAGCCATGCCGGGCAGTATAGAAAATCAACCCTATAACTTGGGAGGCCCAACTGCTGTATCTTCCCCGGAAGCAACGATTTCCTGGGGTGGCCTCATCGGTACAATTGTAGTATTTCTGATTATCCTTATAGTGGCCCTTTGGATGATTAGAAGAGTAAACCGCTTTTCTATTCGCAATATTGATTCTCCTTGGGTTAGGGTCTTAGACCGTCAAATGTTGAATAATCAGCAAACATTATACCTGGTGGAAATAGCCGGAAAAATCCAAGTTTTAGCCGGAACCGACCATCATATTACCAAAGTGACGGAAATAAATGACCCGGAAATAGTGGCCGAAATTTTGGAAGAAATTGCTCGGGAGCCTCAGGAAAAGTTGGATAAAGTTTTTGGTGGCATCTGGAGAAATATTAAGAAAAAGAAAACAAACGACTCGTTTTCTACTGAACTTGAACGTTGGCTTGAGGAGGCAAAGGAATGAATATTACATTTGACCTTGGACAAGGGAGTTCAGCAGTTCAAATCTTTTTGCTGCTGACAGTGCTTTCTTTGGCTCCTGCCATTCTGGTCTTAATGACTTCTTTCACCCGAGTTGTGGTCATTCTGTCTTTTGTGCGCAATGCTTTGGGTACGCACCAGTTGCCGCCAACCCAGGTAATTATAGGATTATCCTTAAT
>JAAYII010000135.1 GCA_012523535.1 Peptococcaceae bacterium | reverse complement strand
GTTTTGGCATGTTAGCGAGTATTTTTATTTTTAACTACGTAACCTGGCGAATGGAGTATCTGGGCAAGTTTAAGATAAATAGAGCATAAAAAAAACGGCTGTTAAGCCGTTTCTTCTTTTTTAATTTTTTCGTTGGCAAAAACCAGTTCAGGATCAATTCGTTTGAGGATGGTATCTCTGGTAACGATGCATTTCGTGACATCCGTTCTGGTAGGAAGATCATACATTACATTCATCATTGTTTCTTCCATAATTGCTCTCAAACCCCGTGCACCGGTGTTGCGGCGAATAGCCTCTTCGGCAATAGCTTGAAGTGCGTCTTCTTTAAACTCCAAGGTTACGCCGTCCATTTCCAACAGTTTTTCATATTGCTTAACCAGAGCGTTTTTAGGCTCAGTCAAAATTCTGACTAAAGCATCTTTGTCCAAGGCATCTAAAGTGACAATTACCGGTAGTCTTCCGACAAATTCCGGAATCAAACCGTATTTAAGCAGATCGACCGGCAAAATTTGCTCTAGAATCTCGCCAATTTTCATCTCTGATTTTTTCTGGATTTCTGCACCGAAACCCATCATTTTTTTGCCGATACGGTTTTGTATAATTTTCTCGATGCCGTCAAAAGCGCCACCGACAATAAACAGGATATTGGTGGTATCCAGTTGAATAAACTCCTGATGAGGATGTTTTCTGCCACCCTGAGGCGGTACACTGGCCACCGTACCTTCCAAAATTTTCAGCAAGGCTTGTTGGACTCCTTCCCCGGAAACATCCCTGGTGATGGAAGGATTTTCGGATTTGCGGGCTATCTTATCTATTTCGTCAATATAAATTATGCCCCTTTCCGCTTTTTCAATATCATAATCGGCAGCCTGAATTAATTTTAGGAGAATATTCTCGACATCCTCACCGACATAACCGGCTTCGGTCAGGGATGTGGCATCAGCTATGGCAAACGGAACATTTAAAACCTTCGCCAGGGTAGACGCCAATAATGTTTTTCCTGAACCGGTTGGGCCAAGCATGATGATATTGGATTTTTGCAGTTCAACATCATCTATTTTCATGCCAATGCTAATCCGCTTGTAATGGTTGTAAACCGCTACGGATAAAGCTTTCTTGGCTTCTTCTTGACCGACAACATACATATCCAGGACACTCTTGATTTCCTTTGGTTTTGGGATCTCACCAATATCAGACCCGACATCATCCTGGAGTTCTTCTTCAATTATTTCATTGCATAATTCTATGCATTCATCACAAATATAAACCCCGGGACCGGCAACCAGCTTTTTAACCTGTTCTTGGGTTTTCCCACAGAAAGAACACTTTAGCTGATTTTTATCATCATTGAATTTTGCCATATGCTCACCCCTTTACTGACAATTCTATGGCAAGACTACTCTTCTTTATTCGCCGCCTGGCTTGTGGAGTCCTTTTTTACGGAGGAATTTACCAGAAAATCAATTGTTTTTTCGGTAACGATCCCCAGTTTAAACCACTCCATCTCCCCTCGGGATTCTATGGCGGCTTTCAACTCTTCGGCACTGCGTCCATATTGGGTGGCCATTTTCTCTATTTCTTTTGCAACATCTTCATCTGAAGCAGTAATATTTTCTTTCTTGGCGATTGCTTCTAACACCAATTCGGTCTTAATGCTTTCAGCAGCTTGGGCTCTGTAGGTTTCTCTTACTTTTTCGTTGTTTTCTTTCATATATCGATCCACATATTTCTTTGGAATACCTTGAGAGGCCATGCTTATCTGCAATTCCTGGATCATGGAATCTATTCTGTTTTCAATCATTCCCTCCGGTATTTCTACACTGGCATTGTCAACAGCTTTCTGAACAACTTCTAAACGATATTGATTTTCGATACTCCGCTCCATGCCTTGCAGTAATTTTTTCTTAATATCTTCTTTAAGCTCTGCCAGTGTATCAAACTCGCTGATATCCTTGGCAAATTCATCAGCCAGTTTAGCCAATTCTTTGCGTTTAATTGCTTTAACCTTAACTTTAAATTTTGCTTCTTTACCTGCAAGGTCTTTGTTGTAATAATCGTCGGGGAAACGAACATTGATATCCAGCTCTTGACCGGGGCGGGAACCTTTCAATTGCTCCTCGAATCCGGGAATGAACGTCCCTGAACCGATTGTTAGCTCATAATCCTCCCCTTTGCCGCCTTCAAACGGAACATCATCAATGAATCCCTCATAATCGATGGTCACAATGTCCTCATCAAGTACTTCTCCGTCTTCAATGGGGATCAGTTTGGCATAGAGTTCCTGGCGACGTTTGAGTTCCTGCTCCACCTGGTCTTCGGTGACTTCCGCCGTTTTCTTTTCCAGCTCAAGCCCGATGTAGTGGCCTAATTCTACCTCCGGTTTAACTTCCACAGTAGCTTTAAAAATAAAATCCGAATCTTCTTCCATTTGGACAATGTCTACAGTTGGAGCGGAAACAGGGAGTATTTCCGTTTCCTGGTAAGCACTGAGCAGGGCAGGTTTAATTAATTCTTCCATTGCTCTGTCCTTCAAATAATCTTTTCCCACATATCTTTCTATTATATGCTTTGGTGCTTTTCCTTTGCGAAAACCGGGTATATTTATTTCTCTACCGGCTTGTTTAGCAGCTCTGTTATAAGCGGCGTTGACCTTTTCAGCCTCAACCGTTATTTCTAACAGGACCCTGCTTTTATCCATTTTTTCCATTTTTACTGCCATTACTGCTCCTCCTTGGCTTTTCGCCCTACTATATTAATATATCAATTAAGATCATTTACTTTCCAGCATATTCTTACCCTACATCAAATAAGTCAAACCTAAATTTGCCAAATATTCACAATTTTAATGAAGAGGAAACCATCGCTTCCTCTTCAATGAGTCTACTATCTAATTAGACCAATTAATATTAGCAGAACTTGGCCAAAGAATCAAGACACATTCTAATAGCCCTCAAACGCTGGATGTTTAATTGTCATTAACCTTAATTTCCTCTGAATACAGCTTTTTAATACATTCCGGACAGATATCGTGAGTAAACTCCGCCCCGGTATGCTCTTCGATAAATTTCTCAACTCGATTCCAGTAGCCCTGGTCGTCCCGAATACGTTTACAGGAAGCACAAATAGGAATTAAGCCTTTGAGTTCAACAATTAAGGAAATATCTTCAATCATTACCACGGAAAACAAATCATTCTTATAATAAAAACAGGATGCACTGACTAAAACACTTAAATCTTTATTCGGCTGCAATTCCAACCTTCCTCTTAAACGCTGTGTAACTTTGCCTTTCCTGGCAGCCAAAGCCGCCTTCCTGACAATGCATTCTCTGCATAACTGGCCATAACCGCACCCCAGAGGG
>JAAYII010000134.1 GCA_012523535.1 Peptococcaceae bacterium | reverse complement strand
TCTTAGAATTTTACTCAAAAGAAATCTTTGTCAATTTATCCAATAGTAGATCGAAAATTCTCATAAAGATCTTTAATCTTACAGGAAAATACTATATAATGTAGGATAAAAGTGGAAACAATACAATATGATGTAGTTTGGAGATAAATTTTATTTGTTTTCCCAATAAAAATGGAGGTTTTTAATATCAAAATGGCGAATTTTGTCTCTTGTTATTCCAGAGATTAACTGCTTTGGGAAAAGAATATAAAGTGAGGAGAAGGAAATGAGCCAAGATAAAAAAAATGTAGAAATAGAACTCGATGATTTTTTGGAATTCTACCTGCTGGATTCGCAAGAACAGGTGGAAAGGCTTGGCTCCGGCCTTTTAGAGCTTGAAAAAAACAGTGATAATATTTCTCTCATAAACGATTTGTTTAGGAGCGCCCATAGTTTAAAGGGAGCTTCAGGGACTATGGGATTTACGCCGATTGTGGAACTTACCCATGCTGCTGAAGACTTATTGGAAAAACTGCGCCAAGGAAAAATGGCTGTAACCAATGAGATTATTGATGTATTGTTGGCGGTAACCGATAGATTAAAATCCATGCTGGCTCAAGTGGAGCAAAGAGTTCCCATCACTGAAGAGTATAGTGATTTAACTGCGCAAATGAGGACTTTGAGCGAAACCGGAGCTCTGGCCGAAAACAAACCTCAGCAGTTAACAAGTCCAACGGGTAATTGGCCGGTTAAATTTTCTTTAAGTTCATCGGAGCGTGAACTAATAGAGGAAGCTTTAACAGTTAATAAGGCTGTCTATCAAATAAATGTAACTCTGGCCCCTGATGCATTAATGAAAGCAGTACGGGCTGTTATGATCATGCAAAGGTTGGAAGCTTACGGTACCGTGGTTAAAATAGTTCCCTCTGTAGAAGAATTGGAAAACAATAACGACCTTCAGTATGTAGGTATTTTGTTTATTACCACGGAACCTCCGGAAGATATTAGAGCGGATATCTTGGAAATTTCAGAAATTCTGGATGTTAAAGTTTTCAATTATGATTATCCATTAACCAAATCCGAAAAAGAGGACGCAGTTGAAGCCAAACCTAAAACAAGTATTGAAACTAAAGACGAAGCGGAGCCCAATTTCTCTGACAGCCAGAAAAATGACACTCGTAACAACAATGAAGGTAAAAACAAGGTACATACTATTCGCGTGGATACGGACCGGATGGATAACCTTATAAACTTGGTCGGGGAGATGGTTATTACCAGGACCAGATTGGTCAAGATTGGTAATGACCTTAAAAATACCAACCAGAATGTATCGTTGGTCAACAGCCTTAACGACACTAATGTATATCTTGGCCGCTTAATGGGAGAGCTGCAAGAAAGTGTTATGAGACTTCGAATGGTTCCAATAGGAACTGTCTTTAGCCGTTACCCACGCTTGGTTAGAGATTTTTGTCGCAAGAGCGGCAAGAAAATAGAATTGGTAATTAAAGGGGAAGAAACAGAACTGGATAAAACCGTTATTGAAGTTATCGGTGACCCTATGACCCATATAATTCGCAATTGTGTTGATCACGGCATTGAAGAGCCGGAGAAGAGAAGAGCTGCCGGCAAGAATGAAACAGGTACGATTACCTTGAATGCTTATCATGAAGGCAACCATATCGCCATCATTGTTTCCGATGTCGGGGAGGGGATTGATCTAGAAAAGATAAGGAACAAAGCGCGGGAAAAAGGTTTGATTGGGGAAAAAGAAGAGCTATCCCCAAGAGATTTAGCCAATCTAATTTTCCTGCCGGGATTCAGCACTGCTGATAAAGTTACGGATATTTCCGGCCGTGGGGTTGGCATGGACGTAGTGAAAAAAGCCATAACCAATTTGGGCGGAACGATTGATGTCAAAACCCAAAGGGGTGAGGGTACTTCCTTTATTATTCGCCTGCCTTTAACGCTGGCTATTATTCAGGCTTTATTGGTTGAATTGGGAGAAGAAATATATGCCGTGCCTTTGTCGTCCGTGGTGGAGACCCTTCTGGTAAAAAGCAATGAGATTAAAACTGTCGGCGGCTTGCAAATGGTTCAAATCAGAGGCAATGCTCTTCCGCTCCTTTCTTTAAGGCAAAAGTTTGATTTGCCGGAAAGGGAGGAAGAAGTGGATGAAGTATATGTGGTGGTTGTAGGAGTCGGAGACAGAACAATCGGCCTTATTGTCGATGAATTGCAAGGACAGCAGGAGATTGTAATAAAATCTTTGGGAGATTTCCTAAGCGGAATTCCTGGTATCGCCGGGGCAACCATTCTCGGCGACGGTAAAGTAACTTTGATTTTGGATATTGGTTCTTTGATTCAGGATGTGGTTACAGCATGATTGATTCAGAAGTGGAACATATTTCAACTTTCTTAATTGGGGGAAGGTAAGGCATGCAAGAAGAACAACTGGTTACATTTTCTCTTGGTTCTGAAGAATTTGGTATTGACATTATGAAAGTCCAAGAAATTATCCGTATCCCACCTATTACCAGGGTGCCAAAAGCGCCGGATTTTGTGGAGGGGGTAATCAATCTGCGGGGAAACGTTATTCCTGTTGTTAATCTCCGCACGCGTTTTGGTATGCCTCCTGAGGAGGAAACCGACCTAAGCAGAATTATTGTCTTGCAGATTGACAATAAAGTATTTGGAGTTAGGGTTGACGGAGTAACGGAAGTAATGCGTTTAAGTCAGGATTCGATTGAACCGCCGCCGCCGATTGCTTTGGGATTGGATGCCAATTTTATTCGAGGGGTAGGTAAGATTGGGGATAGATTGCTTATACTTTTGAAGCTGGATCAACTTATGAACGGAGAATTAATTAATGGACAAACGGCATAAGCCTATCAGAGTCTTGATTGTCGATGATTCTCCGTTTATTCGTATGTCTTTGACCAAAATTCTTTCTTCCGATCCTGAAATTCAAGTTGTCGATGTTGCACGGGACGGCAAAGAAGGGATTCTTAAATTACAAGCCTTAAAACCCGATGTAGTAACCATGGATATCGAAATGCCGGTTATGGATGGGCTGCAGGCTTTAGAGGAAATAATGCGCTGGCAGCCGACTCCTGTCATTGTTCTCAGTGCTGTTACTACTGAAGGGGCCAGACAGACTATGAAGGCTTTTGAGGCCGGAGCGGTGGAGGTGGTGGCCAAACCTTCCGGCTCAAACGGCTATGGCTTGGCTGGACTTGCCCAAGATTTGATCCTAAAGATTAAAAGTGTTGCAGGAAGCAATATATCTCTACTGAGTAAAAGACATGAGACCAGCCCTTATAGTGGCGCAAAACTAAGCCGGCCCAGTCAGGTTAGTGTTGATTTACCCAGTAAAGTTCCAGCTCAGAAAATAGAAATTGTTGCCATCGGTGTTTCCACAGGCGGTCCTACAGCCTTACAAACAGTATTAGCCCAACTTCCGGCCAGTTTTCCGGTACCGGTGGTTGTTGCTCAACATATGCCGGAAGGATTCACGGCTTCCCTGGCTGCCAGGCTCAACAGCCTCTCCTTAAATAAAGTGAAAGAGGTCGAAAACGGAGAGATCCTGAAAGCGGGAACGATTTATATAGGACAGGCAGGCAAGCAATTTCAGTTTAGGAAAAACAGAGGCCATTTAACCGCAGATATTAGTGATGATTCACCTATTGCGACCTTCTATAAACCCTCGGTAGACGTTATGTTAATGTCTTTAGCCCAAGAAGTAGGGGCCGGAGTATTAGGCGTAATTATGACCGGCATGGGTAATGACGGTTTGTATGGTATGAAAAAGCTTAAAGCCAGCGGGGGATTTAGCATAGCGGAATCAGAAAAAACCTGCGTCGTTTATGGGATGCCCCGGGCGGTGATTGAAGCGGGATTGGCTGATAGAATAGAGGATCTTCCCAATATTGGCAAGGCAATTAGCGATTGTGTGAAAAGGGGGTAGTTTTTATGGGATTGTTTACGGGGATGAATATTAGCGCATCGGCCTTAAGTGCCCAGAAATTGAGATTTGATCTTATCGCCAACAATATAGCTAATATTAATACCACTAATACCGGAGAGACTACTCCGGGGGGCAATCCAATTCCTTACCGCCGCCAGTTGGCTGTCTTCTCTTCCCGCAAATCGAGCGGAGACTTTGCCTCTTATCTTGCCAGCGGCAAAAAGGAATTACCCAGCGAAGGCGTTCAGGTAACAAGAATTGTGGAAAGCAGAGAGCCGTTTCGCCTGGAATATGATCCCAACTCCCCGGATGCAGCCAAGGTTGCGGAACCGGGTATTCCTGTAGGATATGTACGATATCCCAATGTCAATTTGGTGGAAGAAATGACGGATTTGATTTCGGCTTCACGCTCGTACGAAGCCAATGTAACCGTACTCAACAGTTTTAAAACAATGGCTTCTAAAGCCTTGGAAATTGGAAAGGGGTGAGATAAATAATGAGCAATTCGATCAACCCTTTGCCTCCATTGACTCCTCTTAAGCCCATACAGAATATCAATTCGACCCAAAATCCTGCTTTTGAAAGCTCAGGAATTAACTTTTCTACATTATTGCAAAATGCCATAACAAAGTTGGAACAGACTCAGCAAGAAGGGAATCAGGCTGCCTTGGATCTGCTTACAGGCAAGACTGAAGATCTTCATACTCCGCTAATTGCCGTGGAAAAAGCAGCATTGACCATGGATTTAGCGGTAAATATCCGTAATAAGGTTTTGGAAGCTTATCATGAAATCATGCGTATGCAAATTTAACTTTTTCCGGGGGGAGAATAATTGAATTTTTCCTGGCCTGAAACTATTAAGTCATTACAAAAATCCTGGAAAAATTTGAATCGATCACAAAAGATACTTTCAGTGACAGCTCCGCTTGTTGTAGCCATTGCTCTTCTATCTCTAATTTATTGGGCCAGCCGTCCCCAGTATGTTGACCTTTTTACCAAATTATCGGCTGAAGAGGCCGGGGCTATTACATCAAAACTTAAAGAGCTTAAAGTTGAATATCAGTTGGCTGATAACGGTTCAACTATAAAAGTTCCGCAAAAAGATGCGGCTGAAATCCGCTTGGAATTGGCTAATGAAGGGCTGCCCGCCAAAAGCAATTTTAGCTTTGACTATCTGAATCAAACCAGATTAGGGGAAACAGACGCAGATCGCCAACTTAGATATATTTTGGGCTTGCAAAATGAATTGGAACAAACCATTGAAACCATGGATGGGGTGGAGTATGCCAGGGTCCATATTGTTTTGCCGGAGCGTTCTTTATTCGCAGAAGAGCAAAAAGATACTACCGCTGCTGTTACCATTAAACGGAAGTATGGAGCGGAAATCGGAGAGAACCAGGTTAAAGCGATTGCAAACCTGTTGGCCCATTCCGTCGAGGGTTTGACCACAGAGAATATTACCATTGTAGATACCAATGGCAATGTTCTTTCTGATATTTTGGGCTCCGTTCACGGCCTAACTACCAATCAGCTTCAATATCAAAAAGCGGTAGAAGACAATATTCAAAAGTCCTTGCAATCTATGCTGGATAAAGTTTTTGGCCCCAATAACACCATTGTTCGCGTTAACGCCACTTTGGATTTTGATCAAAGAACTATAACCAGCCAGACTAGTACGGAAGGAACTGTAATTAGCAGACAGGAGACCTCGGAAACGAGTTCCAACACTTCTACGGACGGCGGCGTGCCGGGAGTAGACGGAAATGTTGTAGCGCCGGAATATAATTTTGACGATCAAAACACCAATGTTTCTTCTTCGGAAAGAACAAGTCTTTCCGAGACCTTCCAGCCAAGTGTAACCCAGGAGGAAACCATAGTTAGTCCAGGCCGGATTAAACGGTTGACCATATCAGTACTGGCTGATACCGACAGTGTTAGCCAAGCGCAATTAGATAGTATTGTAGGTATTGTGTCTTCAGCGGCCGGAGTGGACGAAACTCGCGGTGACGTGGTAGAAGTGGCAGGTATGCCTTTTAATAAAACCGCCCAGTTAGAAAACCAAAAAGCAATGGAAGAAGCGGCCAAGAGACAGAGATTAATAACTTATGCCCAGATGGGTGCCGGGGTTTTGCTTGCAATTATTGTACTTATTGTGGTGCTCAGACTCCGATCCAGAAAAGCTGCTAAGGTTGAAGACCTGGATTTACCTCCGGAGCAAAAAATGGTCACCTTGGAAGAGGCCGAACAGATTTTGGCTTCTCAGCTGGAAGCTGAACGAATGGCCGAATTAAAACTGGCTCGTAAGAAAGTAAAAACTCCCGATGAAATTGAAAGAGAGAAAATACGTGAGGAAGTAGACAAATTCTCTAAAGAAAATCCTGACGAAGTAGCTAGGTTGGTTAAAGCTTGGTTGGCGGAGGATAGTTAGAAATGACTGAAGCGGTGAAATTGAAAGGATTACAAAAAGCTGCGGTACTACTAATCAGCCTTGGGCCAGAACGATCGGCGGAAGTGGTTAAGTACCTGTCCGAAACGGAAATCGAGCAACTAACGCTGGAAATGGCCAATATGCGCAAAATATCGGAAGAGCAAAGAGATGAAGTTCTTGATGAATTCCATAAAATGTGTTTGGCCAGCAATTATATTGCCCAGGGCGGGATTGATTACGCCAGGGAAGTACTGGAAAGGGCTTTGGGCCAGCAAAAAGCCTTTGAAATAATAAGTCGCTTATCGGCATCATTAAGAATGAGACCTTTTGAAATTGTTCGCCGGTCCGATCCTAAACAGTTGCTCTCTTTTATCCAGGGAGAGCATCCCCAAACGATCGCATTGATCATGACTCATTTGCCTCCGGACAAGTCAGCCACCCTTTTGGCTAGCTTGCCTCAAGAGATTCAGCCGGAAGTAACAAAAAGAATAGCTTTGATGGGAAGGACAAACCCGGAAATCCTTAAAGAGATCGAAAAAGTCCTGGAAAATAAAATTTCCAATCTCGCTCCTACCGACTTTACCTCTTCCGGAGGAATTCAGACTGTTGTCAATATCTTGAATAGAACTGATCCCTCTTCCTTAAAATTGGTGATGGATACTTTGGAAGTGGAAGATCCAGATTTGGCCGAGCAAATTAAAAGACAAATGTTTGTCTTTGAAGATATTGTCCTACTCGATGATCGCAGCGTCCAACTTGTATTGCGGGAAGATGACTCTAAAGATCTGGCTTTGGCCCTTAAGGGAACAAATGAAGAAGTAATGAATAAAATCTTCAAGAATATGTCCAGTAGGGCTTCAACTCTGTTGAAGGAAGACATGCAGTTTATGGGACCCGTCAGATTGCGTGATGTGGAAGAAGCCCAGCAGAAGATTGTGAAAGTTATCCGCAAACTGGAGGAAACCGGTGCGATTATCATATCCAGGAGTGGTGCCGATGAGATTATCTACTAGGAATAACATTATCAAAAGCACTGTAGTGGAAATTGCGGGACCTTGCCTGTTGAAAGATATCAGGGAAAAGGATGACCGTATGGCCAAGAATCATGAAGGTTCTGGGAAAGCGGTTGTTCCGGCCCAGAAGACAGTTCAGGAGAATAGGGAAGCGGAGAAAATAGCCAAAGCAACTGCCCTCGCTGAGCAAATAATAGCTGAAGCCAAACGCCAAGCTGAAAGAATCTTGCTTGAAGCCCAAAATGAAAATGAAGCCAGGCGCCAAGAATTTTTGGCTCAACTCAATAAAGAGATTATGACTGAGGCCCATGCCGAAGGTTATAATCAGGGCTTGGAAGAAGCTAAGCTTGAAACGGATAAGATCCTCAAACAAGCTAAAGCGTATTTGGAAATGGCCCGCTCAGTTTTCAGGGATGAATTGAAGAAAGCTGAGAAGGATTTATTGGTTCTTTGTTTAAAAATCTGTGAGCAAATTTTACACACTTCTCTAAATATTAGTCCGGAAAAACTTCTTCCCCTTATTCGAAAACTGGCCTTAATGCCTCAGGATAAGGAAGAAATAAAAATTCATATATCTGCTCAGGATTGGGAATGGTTCAAAACCATCACGGACGAGGATAAACCTCCTTATACGGTGATTGTCGACGAGTCGCTAAAAATGGGAGATGTTTTTTTGGAGTGTGAGGAAGGCGTGTTTGACGCCAGCCTTAAATCCCAATTGGAAAAAATCGGCGACTACTTGATGGAGGAGTTGCAACATGCGCGACTGGACAGCTCTGGCCCCCAAAATTGAAAACTTTGAACCAATTGCGGCCTATGGCCTGGTTTCCAGCATTACCGGTCTTTTGATTGAGGCCCGGGGGCCAAGAGTGAACGTAGGAAAATATTGCCACATAGTTCCTTCTCGTCGATCTTCTTTGGCCGATCCCGTTCCGGCAGAAGTAGTAGGTTTTAAGGGGAACAAGACTTTACTCATGCCTTTGGGAGACCTGGACGGCATTGGGCCGGGAGACAAGGTTCTCCCCCAAAAGGACAAACTTATGGTTCGAGTTGGCCCGGCTCTTTTGGGAAAAGTTTTGGACGGTCTTGGCCGCCCGTTGGATAACCAGCCACTGGCGACTAAAGAAGCTTATCCTCTTCACAATAATCCACCCAATGCGCTTTACCGTCCTCGCATCAGAGAAACAATGGCGGTGGGTGTTAGGGCCATCGACGGGCTTTTGACAATAGGCAAAGGCCAGAGAATAGGAATTTTTTCCGGATCGGGGGTTGGTAAAAGCACTCTTCTTGGAATGA
>JAAYII010000133.1 GCA_012523535.1 Peptococcaceae bacterium | reverse complement strand
TTAATTTTGATTCTTTCTCCAAATTTCCAAAACATTATATATAATATATAACATTTTTTGGGTATTAGACAGACCCAAAATTTAGGGGCTTATAAATATTTTCAAAAACCCTCTAGACACCCCGGATTAAGTTTATGTAATTTTTCAGAATGTTTTTGGGCTCAATCCAAGTTCCGAGTTCTTGGTATTGCTCCAAATCCTCACCGTTTAAATATATCGGCAACCCCTTCCATTCCCGACCGGCAAGCAATTCTGCAATATACATTTCTATTTCCTCGATTGAATAGTCTTCATTGGCCAGATATAATCTCTCTTCAATATCACCTGCTTGAATATAACTTAGTATCGTCATCCTGCAGGTCCTTGATATGGAAATATAATCTTCTTCCTGGGGAGCTAATAACAAACATTCCGGTTTAAGATACACTTTACGGCTGCAGGTCTGCATGAAGAATTCCGTGGTCAACGCCTTTTCAAATTCAAGCATATCATCCGGAATTGCAACATAGGTGTTACTCTTGAGGATCATTCCAGCCCACGATTTTCCGATCAATTCATTACGGAAAAACTTACTGAAGGACCTCTTATACTTGATAAAATCGCTCCATATATGATGGTAAAAGGGAATATTGGGCATATCGGAGATCTCATGAAATCTAAAAAAGGACGGGCTGATTCTGTCAGACATCCAGCAAATAAAGCTGTTATTTCTAAAGATTACAAAAAGCGGACCACTCATTAAACTACCTCCGAATCTATTAGCACAGCTTTTAATCTATAATAAACATCTTATCCGGCAGCCGATGATTGTCAACAAAAATGTCAAATATCTTTCCTAATTAGGTATTTTATTTTTTTATTCAGCAAAAAACTGCGAACCCGATTAAAGCTCGCAGTTTATTTATGAAGTAACATTAATCTTTAATAAAATGTCAATTTTAACCGCATTTGGAATAACCGCAGTGTATGCAAATTACGCAACCGCTTTCATGGTTTACCGGTTTTCCGCATTCCGGGCAAGCATTGGCAGTCGTCTCTTTGGCTTTAGTCTTTGTTTGAATATTCTGCAGCGTTGCCAAGCTTTTATTAAGATCCATATCCTTATATTTTTTAAGCACTCTGGAAATCGCGTCAGGACAGGAAGTGACATTAACTCCTTCCCGACGAATACAAGCCGGGCAACGAATACCGCTGATTTGTTCGATAATCGCATCCACAGAAATTCCCGAACGAATGGCAATAGATATTAAGCGGGCCGTGGCTTCCGATTGGGAGGCACACCCTCCTGCCCGACCGGTATTGGTAAAAACTTCGCAAATACTGTGATCATCAGCATTGACGCTGACATAGAGATTACCGCAACCGATTTTTACTTTTTCCGTAACACCGACAGTTACCGGTGGTCTGGGTCTCGGCAATATTGTATTGAACGATGGCTGGGATGCGACCTGCTTGTTTTGCAAAGTTCCGGCGGAAAGCACCTGTTCCTGGCGGCTGCCGTCCCTGTAAACTGTTATTCCTTTGCAGCCCAACTCATAAGCCAACCAGAAAGCGCGGGCTACATCCTCCTTGGAAGCGGAATGGGCAAAGTTAATGGTCTTGGAAACGGCATTATCCGTATATTTTTGAAAAGCGGCCTGAATTCGAATATGCCATTCAGGTTCAATTTCCTGAGCCGTGATAAATATCTTCCGTATCCATTCCGGAATTTCAGTAAGACCAGCCAGTGTTCCCTGCTTGCTTATTTTTTCCATTAATTCCGGGGAGTAGAATTCATACTGTTTTGCATACTGTTCAAAGAGCGGATTAACCTCAATTAAAGGAGTTCCATCCATGACCGTTTTGGTATAAGCTACGGCAAAAAGAGGTTCCACGCCGCTGGAAACACCGCAAATCATAGAAATTGTTCCCGTAGGAGCGATGGTGGTCAAAGTCGCATTCCTCAGTTCCATTTGACCTTCATAGACAGAACCCCGGTAATTGGGGAACACTCCCCTTTCCTGGGCCAAGCGCTTTGATTCCAAACGGGCTTCGGTCTGTATAAAACACATAATTTTCTCAGCAAGCTCTTCAGCTTCCGGTGAAGCATAGGATATTTGCAACAAAATCAACAAATCGGCGAAGCCCATAACCCCCAACCCGATTTTGCGGTTGCCTTTAACCATCTTTTCGATAATGGCCAGCGGATACTGATTGGCATCGATCACATCATCAAGAAAACGAACAGCCAGCCTGGTTACCGAACCCAATCTTTCCCAGTCCACAACCTTTTTGCCTTCTTCTTCTTTAACCATTAGCTTTAAGTTAATAGACCCCAGATTGCAAGCCTCATTGGGTAAAAGCGGCTGCTCACCGCAGGGATTGGTCGCTTCGATTGGACCTAATTGAGGAGTAGGATTATCCCTGTTTATGCGGTCAATAAATATCATTCCCGGTTCGCCGTTGCGCCAGGCATGTTCGGTGATCTCGTTAAAAACTTCCCTGGCCGACAACCGATTTACTACTTTGCCGGAGTGAGGGTCAATCAAATCATAATCCAGGCCCTCCTTAACCGCTTCCATAAATTCTTCGGTTACCGCCACTGAAATGTTGAAATTGGTTATATCGTTGTTATTTTCCTTACAATTAATAAATTCAAGGATATCCGGATGATC
>JAAYII010000132.1 GCA_012523535.1 Peptococcaceae bacterium | reverse complement strand
GTTTATATCCGTCGGTATTCTCTTGTTAGGAATTATGTTAGCCGGCTTAATTGCGCGCAGGATTGCCAGACCAATAAAAGATGTGGCCGGGAAAATCCAGGAAGTTGCCCGGGGGAATCTCGCCATTGAAAATATAAAAGTAAAAAGCAAGGACGAGGTTGGCCTTCTTGGGGTTGCTTTGAACAATATGGTCAATAATCTGCGGTCTTTAGTAAAAGATGTATCCCTAATTGCCGAACAGGTAGCCTCTTCATCCGAACAACTTTCGGCAAGTGCCGACCAACAGGCTCAAGCCTCCAATGAGGTGGCGGCCACCGTAGCCGGTATGGCTCAAGGAGCGGAGAAACAATCCGCCGCTGTGGAAGGCATTACCCAGGCCATCGAAGAAAGCTCGGCATCTATCGAACAATTGGCCGCCAACAGCAACCTTGTCGCTCAACATGCCAATGAAGCCGCATCAGCGGCGCTGGAAGGACAAAGAGCGGCTCAAAGCGCAGTTAGCCAGATGAGACATATTGGTGAAGGGTCCCTTAAAGTCCAGGACGGAATTAGGAAATTGGCCCAGAGCTCCAAAGAAATAGATGAAATTACCCATGTTATTTCCGGAATAGCCGAACAGACCAATCTCCTGGCCTTGAATGCAGCCATCGAAGCGGCCAGGGCCGGGGAACACGGTAAAGGTTTTGCCGTAGTGGCGGACGAAGTACGCAAACTGGCAGAACAATCCCAAATAGCAGCCCAACAAATTGCCCAACTCATCAACCAAAACCAGGTCAATATCGATAATGCCGTGGAAGCTATGGAGGCCAACGCCCAAGAAGTCCAGACCGGTATCGAAGTAGTAAATGCCGCCGACCAGTCCTTCCAAGCAATCGCGGAAATGGCTGAAAAAGTTTCAACCCAAGCCCAGGAAATGTCCATGGCCGTCCAGCGGCTGGCCCAGGGAAGCGAAACCATTGTCAATTCGATAAAAGAAGTAGAAGTTGTGAGCAGGGAGAACATGGCTTCCACCCAGACAGTATCGGCAGCTACCGAAGAGCAAACCGCTTCCGTAGAGGAAATCGCTTCCACCAGCCAACACCTGGCCGCTATGGCTCAAAGCCTGCAAGACAGCATTAATAAATTTCAAATTTAGAATCTATAATGTCCGCTGAATAAAAGAACAAAGGAAAGGCTAAAGGATAATTGAAAATACTGGTCGAATATATCTATATTCGCCTGTTTTAGAGATGGTTTCTCATTTTTACAAATTTGTTTTTTCCAAATTCAGCTTAACAAATCTTGCGTTCAGGGATTTGGGGAATGTTCTTTTAAGGAGGATAATAATGTTGGGCCAAAATATAAAAAAAGACCCGCATCCATTCAGCGGCAGGCCGCTCGCTATGGTTTTCACCGTTATTTTTACTTGTACCTTAGCCCTGGCCTTCGCGGCTTTGCCGGCCTTCATCAGTCCCCAGCCGGCCTTAGCTGCGGACAGATTGGCAGGCTCGGACCGCTACCAGACCGCAGTTAAAATATCCCAAGCCGGATGGAATGAATCAGAATACGTTATCCTGGTCAGAGGAGATGACTTTGCCGATGCTCTCTGCGCCGGACCTCTGGCCAAAAGTTATAACGCCCCGATTCTTTTTACGGGCAGATACAGTTTAAACCCTTCCACATTAAAGGAAATAGAACGCTTAGAAGCTGAGAAAGTCATTATTATCGGCGGGTATAACGCCATATCAAGAGATATAGACAAAACTTTGGGTTCCAAAAACATCGATACGGAACGCATTTACGGAAGCGACAGGTATGAGACCTCCGTCAAAATTGCCCAGAGAATGGGTGGCAAAGAAGCAGCCCTGGCCACCGGAGAGGATTACGCCGACGCCCTGTCCGTTTCAGCCGTAGCTGCGGCCAAGGGCTTTTGTATCCTGCTCACCCAGCCCGATAAATTGCCGGATATTGTCTACCAACACCTGCACAATTACAAATTAACCAAAACGTATATCATAGGCGGCGAGGGAGCAATCAGCTCCGCTATTGAAAAACAAGTTCCTTCGCCGGTCCGGCTGGCCGGGTCTAACCGTTATGTCACTAACTGCGCCATCCTGGACTATTTTGCCAAGGACTTGAATTTTGACAGGATTTATGCCGCTCCGGGCGAAGGCAAGGACAATTATACCTATGCCCTGGCCGGGGCAGCTCTGGCGGCTAAGACCTCGTCTCCGCTGGTCCTCAACGGTTCCAGCCTGCCGCGCTCAACTGTAGATTTTCTCCCCAAATACATGACCGTAGCCAGTAAGGTTATCGCCCTGGGCGGCAGTGACGTGGTCCCATACGCAGTCCTTGACCAGTATAGATACAGCCATGACAAAGTAATCAAAAGCGTTTTCGACCAGGCAGGCGTTTACGGTCCGTCAACCGGAAGCAATACCATTGCCGGCAACGTCGCTATCGAAGATACGGATATAACTGTCCAAAATACAATCATTGAAGGTGACCTGCTTCTGGGTGAAGGCATCGGTGACGGCAAGGTTGAGCTAAGGAATGTCACGGTTAAAGGCAAAACAACTATCCGGGGAGGATGGGACAACGAAATTGTCGCCACTGACTTCACTTCCAAAACCCTGGTCATCGATACCGGCAGAAATAAAGATGTAGTGAGAGTTACCCTGGAAGGAAAATCTTCGATTACCAATACCCTGATCTATGCCGATGCTTATCTGGATGATTCGGAATGTGCCAACCAAGGTTTTACCACAGTGCATATCATTAGCGGCGAAAGTGTAATCCTAAGGGGATCTTACAGTACAGTCAGCTTTTCTTCTGCCGGACTGGACCTCAGATTAAGATCAGCCACCATAAACGTTTTAAACGCCAACTCCCGCGGGGATGTATGGGGTACAGAGAAAATCCAAACTGCCAATATTAATGCCAGCGGGGTGGAACTCGGCATTATTCCGGCAACTACCAAAGTAGCTCCGGGATGCAGAGCCTATGTAGACGGAGAAAGGGTATACGAAGGTACCTACAGCGCAGCGGACATCGAAAAGCTGCAAGCGGACCCCATCGACGACTTGGAGGCCATAGCCGGCAACGGTGAAGTCAGTTTTACCTTCAGCAAGCCTACCGGCGCTACCAAAGTGATCCTGCAGCAGTCTACCGATAAATCGAAATGGACAACTGCCAATACGGGAACACTGGATAAAGACTCCACTTCGGCTACGGTCAAGGGACTGACCAACGGACAGAAATACTATTTCCGACTGGTAGTGACCGGCGGGTCCAGAGCCGGCGAATCCAATATAGTTTCCGCAACCCCGTCGGATTAAGCATAATTTAATCTAATTTGATTGAAAACTACGGCTTTAAAATTAAAGCCGTAGTTTCTTTATTCCGTAGCTTGTATTTATTTTAGCCATTATCCGCTCAGGGCTACCTGGTCAGCATTTGTTCCAGCTGTTTTTCCAAAATAGGGCTTATAGCCGTCCGATTGCCGATCACCCTGGCCTCGGCCAGATAACCTTTGTTAAAAGTCAAAAAGTATTCCAAGGCTCCGGGCAAATGATTGGGCGGCAGGTTGATTACCACCGCCTCCTTTTTGGCTGCCAGGGAAGCCGCTAAGAGGGCGTCGCCATAAGGCTTGCCTCCGGCAACATCCTTAGGGGATACCAGGGCGGAACAAAAGTAAGCCGTACTCTCCCCGTCAAACAGGTTTCTTAAAATAGCCCAGGCTGTTTCATAGCGATCGGCGCCTCCCCAGCGTTCCACCAGATAATTTTTCTTTAAAGCCTCTTCCACCGCAGAGCCGATCACACCCTGCCCGCCCAAGAGGACCACTTGCAGCGGGTCGAGCCTTTCAAGCTGTTCCTGAGTTGCTTGGGGAACAGTATTTTTTTCCGTAAGCAAAATGGGAATACCTTTTCTGGCTGCAAAAGAGCTGGCGGCCAAAGCGTCCGCCTCTCCCTGGCCGTAAGCCAAATAAACCGTATCGGCCGAGTCAAATCGTGCTGCGATGCGGGCCGCGGTATCATAACGGTCAGCCCCGGCAATCCGTTCCACCATGTAGCCTAAATTCTGCAATAAAGAAGCAATATTAGGCGACACCGCCTCCTTGCCGCCGATGATTATTACCCGCTCGGCCTCCAGCCTGTTGATTTCCGCCAGCAGGCTTTGGGGCAAATCTTGAGCCGGGGTCATAAGTACCGGAGCATTATACTTATAGGACAAAGGAACGGAAGTTAAAGCATCCGCCAGGCTGTCGTCCCGGATTAAGATTACGGTATGGGCGGAGTCCCAGCCTTCCCGGGCCACCGCCAGGGAAAGCTCGGTATTGTTCCTGGCCGTCCCACCGATTCTGCTCCCTTGGACAAAAGATGGCCCTACTTCCAAAAGCCCGATCTCATGGCCGTGATATAAAAACTTGACTTTTCCCTGCTTGGAAGGAGTGATCCAGAAAGAGAAAGTCCCGTCATAAGAGGTAGTATAAGTCTCCGTACCCTGCAACCCGGCATCGGAAGCGTCCACAGTCACACTTTTGCGGGGCAGGGCCTTGCCATCCACATCGGTCAGTTTGGCTTTTATTTCCGTTTTGCGGTCTTCCGCCAATTGACCGCTGAGACGGAGCAAAGGCTTGCGGACCGTAATTACGCCGCTGGCATAATTCCATTCGCTGTCGCGGATATGCAGGCTATATTCCCCTTCCCGGTCCAAGGTAACACCGTACACCGTATAATATCCGTCCCCGCCCCCTATGGAATAATACCCCAGGATTTCCCCGTCGGGATCGGCGATATAAGCATATGTACTGCCGGAAAACAGCTCATCGTCCTCATCAAATAAAATAACTTTAATATCGACGGTCTCTCCGATCAACAAGTTGTTATCCTTTTCGGTCTGGAATTCCAAGTAATCCAGTTCCTGCCCTGCCGCCCCCACCGGGCCGGGAAAAGAAAAAATCATAGCGCAGATAACAAGGAAAATTATCCAATACTTTCGGTTCACTTTTCTGCTCCTCTCATCTTCCTATTGACTCTATTCATATCTTAAGGACTCAATGGGGTTAAGGACGGAAGCTTTCCTGGCCGGGAAAACGCCGAACACAATCCCTATCAAAGCCGAAAAAGTCACAGCCAGCACCACGGAAGAGAGAGTGACCACCGCCGGGAATCCCAAGAACCGGGAAGCCAGGGCCGATCCTCCCCAACCGAAAAGAATGCCCACTCCTCCCCCTATAACGCTGAGGATTACGGCTTCAATCAAAAACTGCCACAGGATGTTGGATTCTTTGGCCCCCACAGCCTTTCTGATCCCGATTTCCCGGGTCCGTTCAGTCACGGAGACCAGCATAATATTCATGATTCCAATCCCGCCTACCAGGAGGGAGATAGCGGCAATTCCGCCCAATAGCATGGTCATGGTCCTGGTTGCTTCCTCCATGGCCTTCAAAATATCCTCCTGATTGGATATTTCGAAATCATTTTCCTGACCCGGGCCAAGCTTATGGGCCTTTCGCAGCAAGGAGATGATTTCCTCCTGGGCGCTCTGCATATCATCGGCAGAAACGGCCTGGACATTGATTTCCTGAACTTCTTTGCTGCCGGTCAGGCGCAATTGGGCAGCAGTAATCGGGATTAAAACGGTATTATCTTCAAAATAAAACCCGGTTGAACTGCCCTGCAGAACCCCGATAACCTGAAAAGGCACATTTCTTATTTTAATGTTTTTTCCAATTATTCCCGGATCCATGGAACCCATTATACTTTCCACTACCCCGGACCCTACCACCGCTACCCTTTTGTAATCAGCAACTTCCTGGTCCGTAAAAAAGCGGCCCCATTGCAATTCCTTATTTCTCACCTTTAAATAACTGGCTGTCGTACCGTATATACTGGTTTGGGTATTGCCGCTGCCCAGGAACACCTCTTCATAAGTATTAACCATAGGAGCCACCGCTTGGATATGCTCACCCTGCTCCAAAGCCGCAGCATCTTCCAGGCTTAGGGTAGGAGCGCTCCTCATAACACCTACCCCGTCTCCTTCATAAAGAAAATAGCCGGGGTAAACAGTGAGCAGGTTGGAACCAAGCCCTTGGATCTGTTCTGCGATATTTTTGGAGGCCCCGTTGCCGATAGCCACCATGATGATGACCGCACCCACACCGATAATAATGCCCAGCATGGTTAAAAATGACCTTACTTTATTGGCCCAGATAGCCTTCAAGGCAATCCTGATACTCTCCACTATGTTCATGCCGGTGCCTCCATATTCTTAGCCAGGACTTCATCCCGTTCAATCCTGCCGTCTTTGAAATGGATAATCCTGCGGGCATAGGCCGCAATATCCGGTTCATGGGTAACGAGCACAATAGTATTTCCCTGCTCATGCAGCTTTTGAAAAATAGCCATCACATCTTCACTGGAGCGGCTGTCTAAATTGCCGGTAGGCTCGTCGGCCAGAATAACGGAGGGGCCTGTCACCAAAGCCCTGGCTATGGCCACCCGCTGCTGCTGTCCGCCGGAAAGCTCCTGAGGCTTATGCCTAATCCGCTCTTCCAACCCAACCGCCTTTAAAGCCTCTATGGCCCTCTCCCTTCTTTCCTTTCTTTTCACCCCGGCATAGACCAGGGGCAATTCCACATTTTCCAAAGCAGTGGTCCGGGGCAAAAGGTTAAAGCCCTGGAAAATAAAACCCAGCTTCTTATTACGGATGTCAGCCAGGGTTTTACGGGAGGCTTGAGCCACCTTCATACCGTCCAGAATATATTCCCCGGCGGTAGGGGTATCCAAGCAGCCCAGGATATTCATCATTGTGGATTTCCCGGAACCGGAAGGACCCATAATAGCCACAAACTCCCCCTTGGCTATATGCAGGTTTATCCCTTGCAAGGCAGTCACTTCCACCTTGCTCGTCCGATAAATCTTAGTGATCCCCTGCAGCGTAATCAAAAGTAACACTCCTTCTCCTTCAGGCTACCACCTGGGTCCCATTGGCCTGGGGCCGCCGAAAGCCCCGTCTCCGGGGAAACCTGAAAACATAGGCATAAGGATGGTTTGTCCTTCGCTCAAGCCGCTCTTAACCTCCACATTAGTGCCGTCATCCAAACCAATCTCTATGGGGACAAAGGTATGAGCGCCTGGGACAGCCTGGCCGGCTTTCACTTCAGCCTGCTTCCCGGCCTGTTCCCTTTCCCCTTGGGGCACCAAAACTCCGGCCATGCCGTTCTGACTGGTTACGGCCTGGCTGGGAATGACCAAGACATCGGTTACTTCCTGGCAAATAATCACCACATTGACATTCATACGGTCTCTTAAAATTGTAGTCGGGGCATCTACGTCAATAGTTATATCATAGGTAATCACATTGTAATCTTCCTTACCTGTCAAGGAAACTCCGGAAACCGTGCCCATAATCACTTCACCGGGCAAAGTGTCCAAAGTGATCTCCGCTTTCTGTCCCATGGCAATGCGGGAGATTTCTGTCTGGTCCACAGAGGCGACAACTTTAAAAACATTGGGGTCGGACACCAGGCTCATGACCGCTTTGCCCTCGCTCACGGTGGAATAGAGCTCCGCCTCGCAGGACACAACCGTGCCGGCCATGGGTGCCTTTAAAATAGCGTTGTCCAAATTTTCCTGGGCTTCCATCAGTTTCGTCTCACTGGCGGTCAAGGCCGCTTTAGCGGAAAGATACTCCGGACTGACACCCCTTTGGAAATCTTGCCAAGCCTTTAAAGCCGCCTCATACTCGGCCCGGGCCAATTCCAACTCCTTGGCTGCCCCGCCGTCCCGCAAGTATTTGGCGTCAATCAAGTTGAGGCGAGCCTGGCTTAAGGCCACCTGCAAATCATAGGTATCCTTTTCCCCGGCGCTCTGGGCATTGGCCAGCCGTTCGCTGGCAGCTTTGACATTGAGCTCCGCCAAATAGTATTGGTTCTCCAAATAATAGGGATCGGCTTCTTTTTCAGCATTAAGCAGCTTTTTCTCGGCCGCCACCAGGGTAGACTTGAGCTGGCGCTCCAAGCCCTCCATCTTCTGTTCATAGCCGGACCGTTCGGACTCAAAATTTTCTTGAGCTTCCTTCAAGGCCTGTTCCAGGGTGGCAGTTTCCAAACGCATCAGCGGTTGGCCCTCTTCCACCACATCCCCCACTTTAACCATAATCTCCTGAATAGTCCCGCTGACCTCAAAGGACAGGGGCATGGTCTGGGCAAACCCTACCTTCCCGGTGGCTGTGATAACATCCCGCACATTTCCTTTTTGCACTACGATTTCCATGTACTCGTTCATCGCAGCCTCTTCTCCCCGGGAACAGCGAACTAAGCCTATACTAAGGATTATCAGGGCCAGAATAATAACAACAATGAGTATTTTCTTTTTCTTGCTTAATTTTTTTAAATTTCCGGGCCGAAAGCTTTTAATTTTAACCCAGGTCCGTTGCCAAAACCGCATCTTTTTTCCCCTTTAAACCCTAATCTTCTTTAATTCTAATCTGTCAATAATCCTATACTGTTAATCCTTATCCGTCCTTGCATAGGCTTTGTTGGAATAGCTGCTTTCATTGTTATACCTGTCGACGGCTTTGACTTTATAATAATAAGTTTTATTAGACTTTAGACCGTCATCAATATATTCGGTGTCGTCCGTCCAGTCGATATACTTGTAAGTGCCGGATGATGTCTCGGAGCGGTAAATATAATACTTGCGGGCATTTTTAACTTTATCCCAGGTCAAGATTATACTGTCCGGGCCATCCGCCTCGGCCTCAAGATTCTTCGGGGCGTCTAAGGCGTTATCATCCTTATCGGTGGTAGCATGGGCCTTGTTGGAAAAGCCGCTTTCCTCGCCGGACTTGCTAACGGCTTTAACCTTGTAATAATAGGTCTCACCCTTCTCCAGATTTCTATCTATATAGTAATCTTGGTCCGTTCCACCGATTAGGATATACTCACCGGATGAAGATTCGGAGCGATAAACCCAATAGGCCATAGCATCATCGACTTCATCCCAGGTCAACCTGATGGAATCAGGACCGGTC
>JAAYII010000131.1 GCA_012523535.1 Peptococcaceae bacterium | reverse complement strand
CAGACTTAAAAGCTATGGTCTACCGGTAGTATTGCATTGATTGAACAGTTGGTTCCCTTACTTCCAGAAGCCTTGGCCGCCTCCATTCCAAACTCAATGTTTCTGCGGTGGTCAAGGCTTTCTTTTTGTGTCTTTTTACGGCTGCTTTATATTTTGATATTTTATGTTATTATTAAAGCTAACCACTTTGAATCGTCAGAGTGGTTTTACTGTTGTTATTCTGATCAAGCATAAATTGTTTAGTCGCAGCAACAAATATTGATTAATAATCGGAGGAAGGCATGACTGAATTAGCGCAATTATCTGCAGGCAGTTTCAATCACAAAAATAATAAGTTCTATCGACAAATGTTGGCCATTGCTTTACCGGTTATGATTCAAAATTTTCTTTCCTCTTTATTAAATCTGATTGATACGGTGATGGTAGGCAGATTGGGTGAAGTAGAGATCGCAGCGGTTGGGATTGATGTTGTCTATGGTTTGACCGTAATAGAGGAAATAGCCAAATGTTTTTTAAGTCTTCTGCGCCTAAAGTCCGGACGTTGGATAAAAAATGTAACCCGAAATTTGACCGCTTAGCAATCGGATTTTTTCAACCCGGGCCTTAGTTGCTCCAAAAAAATTTTCTCATTTTTTATGCCGGTGGAAATAGCATACGGTGTTACTGGCGATGGGTATGAGTCCGAGAACAAATAAGGTAGAAGAGCTTCGCATTGTGCTACGGAAACCAGTGTTTATATAGTTGGAGATTGTTACAAGGTCGGAACAATTGGGACGGCAGTTAATCAGGCTTTCCAGGCAGCACTTCATATTTAGTCGAGTTTAATAATGTAGCCGCTGACCATAATGGCAGCGGCTTCTTTGCGTTTTGGTTCTTTTGAAAGTAACATCTTCACCCTCTGAATAACTTGTAAAGTTACTTGATTTATAATATTATAAATAGTACATTAGGAAAAATGGGCAGGAAAAGAGAGGGTTTCAATTAAACATAACAAATTCAAGTGGAATAAGAAAGATTTGACCCTTTCCCAGTTATTAGGAAAGGGATTATCTTTTTAAATTTTCAAATGATAATCATATATTCCAAGTCAAAATCCGTTTCGATTCTTTAATGAAGATAGGTTCATAGCATCTTTTGGTATGTTAAAACATTAGACGCGAACAATTGGCTTTTCCGAAAGAGGAGTTTTTGTCCTGATTTTTAGAACAAAATATATCTATTTTTTGTATTTTTATCAGAAATATACTTGTAAAGGGGTATGAATATGACTATTTATGATGAATTAATGGCCAGAGGACTTATTGCTCAAGTTACTGATGAAAAAGAAATTAAAGAACTTGTCAATAACGGCAAAGCAACATTTTATATAGGCTTTGATCCCACGGCTGATTCTTTGCATGTTGGTCATTTTATGGCTCTATGCCTGATGAAACGTTTGCAGATGGCAGGAAATAGACCTATAGTCCTTATAGGAGGAGGGACGGCTTATATAGGTGATCCCTCCGGCCGTACAGATATGCGATCCATGATGACACCTGAAACCATTGAGTATAACAGTGAGTGTTTTAAAAAACAGATGGAAAGATTTATTGAGTTCGGCGAAGGCAAAGCCATTATGGTTAATAATGCAGACTGGCTATTAAAACTAAATTACATTGAATTACTACGGGAAGTAGGTCCTCATTTCTCAGTGAACAACATGCTGCGGGCCGAATGCTATAAGCAGAGAATGGAGAAAGGGCTTTCTTTCTTGGAGTTTAATTATATGATCATGCAGTCCTATGACTTTTATTATCTGTATAAAAACTATGGCTGTAATATGCAGTTCGGCGGTGATGACCAATGGTCCAATATGCTGGGCGGGACAGAATTAATTCGCCGTAAATTGGGGAAAGATGCTTATGCTATGACTATAAACTTGCTTATGAACTCTGAAGGTCAAAAAATGGGAAAAACCGCTAAGGGCGCTGTTTGGCTTGACCCCAACAAAACTTCTCCCTTTGAGTTTTTCCAGTATTGGCGAAATGTTGCCGATGCCGACGTTATTAAATGCTTGCGGATGCTTACCTTCTTGCCGCTGGAACAGATTAAGGAGATGGAAATATGGGAAGGCAGCCAGTTAAATAAGGCCAAGGAAATTTTGGCTTATGAACTGACCAAAATGGTTCATGGTGAAGAGGAAGCAAAAAAAGCCTTGAATGCTTCTCACGCCCTCTTTGTAGAAGGTTCAGATGATTCCAACATGCCGACCACGATAATTTCCCTGGAGCAACTGGCTGAGGGAGTTATTGGTATTGTGGATTTAATGATCGCTTGTGGGTTAGCTCCCTCCAAGAGAGAAGCCAGACGTTTGATTGAACAGGGGGGAGTGCTTGTAAATGATGAAAAAGTTCTATCCACGGAACTTACTGTTACTTCCGAGCAATTAAAACAGGGCGTTAAAATTCGTAAAGGCAAGAAAACATATCATAAAGCTTTATTGGAATAGGTTAATTCTTTTTCAATTCTTTTACTCTTTTAACTATTTGCGGTAATATTTCACCGGTTTTACCCTTGATCAAATAATTGGAGATTTTATTTCTGGTCAGGGGGGTGGATTCGGCGTTAACTTCAATGATGATAACCCCGGGCCTGTTCCTGGCTGAAAAAGGCAGGCTGGCAAAGGGATAAACAGTGGCTGAAGTCCCACAGATTAACATTACATCGCATTTCTGAGCTTCTTCCAGACTTAAGGAGGCTACATCTTCAGGAATGGGCTCCCCAAAATAAACTACATCGGATTTTAGAGGATAGCCGCAGTTCCGGCACAGAGGGATTTTTCTTTCTTGATAAATGATTTTCTTTAAATCAAATTCCTCCACGGGATAACGGTTTTGGCAGTTTTCACATCTTAATTTGGCAAGATTGCCGTGATAATCCAAGACCTTGCGTGAACCGGCTTTAGCATGCAGGTTGTCAATGTTTTGAGTTACAATAGCTTTTAGAATACCCATTTCTTCAAGCTCAACCAAGGCATAATGACCAGGGTTGGGCTTCATTTCCAGCATCCCTTTAAAGCGAGGATTTTCCAAATTTTCTTGCCAGTAGGCTTCAGGATTTCTCCGGAACAAATCATAGATTAGATAAGCTTTTCTTTCCTCTTCCGGGTTTTTAACCCATACGCCGTTTGGTCCCCGATAGTCGGGGATACCAGACTCTGTGGAAATCCCGGCTCCGGTTAACGCCACCGCGTATTGGCTTTTAGCCAGGTGCTGAGCTGTTTTTTCAATAAGCTCTTCCATAATAAACCTCCTCGCTGAATTCTTTATTTAAATTCTAAAGCGAATTTTTTTACAAATAAGAAACTGGAGGCCTCTTTTGCTAGATTTTGGTAAGGATAATGTGATGTGCGAGAAATTGCCTGATAACAGTTTTTCTTGGGGGAAGATTGCCCTATTCTTGGTGAGCCAAAATATAACTCTTTTTGGCTCCTCCGTGGTCAGTTTCGCGATTATCTGGTATATTACTCTGGAAACCTCTTCCGGTAAATGGATAACGCTTTTTACTATCTGCTCCTTATTGCCTCAGGTTCTGATTTCTCTGTGGGCCGGCGTCTGGGCTGATCGCTATAACCGGAAATATCTTATCATGCTCTCCGACAGCTTTATTGCCCTGGCCATCCTTGCTTTGGCTATTACTTTCTGGCTAGGCTATCAAAGAATAGAATTGTTGTTGCTAGTTTCCCTGATTCGTTCATTCGGAGCAGGAATTCAAACTCCGGCTGTCAATGCTCTGTTCCCGCAAATAGTGCCAATGGAGAAGCTAACCGAGGTCCAGGGTATTAATCAAACTTTGAATTCTATATTAATGTTGCTATCTCCTGCTGTGGGCGGAATTGTGCTTGGCTTTTTGGGTATCGCTTGGGCATTTATGCTGGATGTGTTTACCGCTTCCATAGCCATAGGCGTTCTTAGTTTTATTTCCGTTGAGAAAGTGCATCGTACAGACCAGGCTAAGGTTTTTACCGAATTGAGGCGGGGAGTGAAGTACACTCTTAATAATAGCTCTTAAAGCTTATTTTAATTTTTTTCGGGATTTCTTTTTTCCTTGTTACCCCGGCTGCCATATTAACCCCATTATTGGTGGAGCGCAGTTTCGGTGGCGATGTTTGGCGTTTGACTGCCAATGAGATGGTCTGGACAATTGGTTCTTTATTGGGCGGGATATTTGTCTCCTTAAAAGGAACATTTCAAGATAAAATACTAACAACAGCCATTTGCCTGATGGGGTTCAGCGTTACTTTTGCTTTGCTGGGTATTGTAGGTGGTTTTATTGTATATTTGCTGATTATGGGCTCCGCCGGATTTTTTATGCCGATTATCGCCACCGTGCAAACGGTATTGATTCAGGAAAATGTAGAACCGGCCATGATGGGAAGGGTATTTTCCCTGGTACAAATCGTTACCGGCAGCGCTATGCCGGTGGCCATACTGTTATTTGGCCCTTTGGCTAATGTGATTTCTATTGGTTCCATTCTCTTGGTATCCGGTTTCCTGCTGGCGGTGGTAGGTGTATTGTATCAGGTCACCAGTAAACGTTTGAGGCTGAATTAGACGTTTTATTGACAACTCCGGAAATTTTTTAGCAGGTATTTTATTGAAAAAAGATGAAATAATAGTATAAACAGTAATCGGAAAAGCGAAGCTGTTATTCTAATGATGAGCTAAAATTTAAGGTTAAAGGAGGCTTTGTCTTGGAATATTTACCTGCCCCCAAGCTATTTATTGATAAAGACGGTCAGTGGTATGCAGATGGAGTGCTAATGACAAGAATGGATATTGTCAAATTTTTTGCTTCGCATCTAAGAAAGGAAAGCGATAATCAATATTATATTGTCTGGCAAAACGAGTGGTACCCGGTAGAAGTGGAGGATGCTCCTTTTTACGTTAAATCAGTAACCGAACAAAACGGGCAACCTATGATCTTGCTTTATGACGGGCGAGAATTGCCTTTACCCCAGGGTAATATGATTATTAAAAACAATATTCCCTACATTTCACTTATTTGGCCGGCAGATACCAAGTTGTCTCGCGCAGCTTATAACGAATTATGTAGGAATGCCATAGAGCGTAACGGCCAATATTTTATCAATTATGGCGGTGTTGAATGGCCGGTAATAGATTTAAATATATAGAAAGAATAAAGAGATATTAAGATAAAGGTATAAAGCGGGATAAGGGAGGCTAGTGCTGCCTTGTTTTTTGTCATGTAAGCGCGAGTGATATATAATGAAATGAATCGTTTTTCTAGATAAACAAAGAGAGGTGGTGGGGAAAAGTGGTGAAAAACCTTGAAGAGTATAACGGTTATGAAATAGGCCCGATTAGACCGCCAAGTGAAGCTAGGAGCTTATTGCTCAGACTGACCAGAAATTGTCCGTGGAACCGTTGCAAGTTTTGTTATTTGTATAAAGGAAAAAAATTTAGCGTTCGGCCTGTCGAACATGTTTTGAAAGATATCGACCAAATTAAGAAATGGACTGATCAATTAAGCGGCAACAACGGGCAAATACAAGTTTTGGATTGGAAAAAATACCAGGATGATCAGGCTTTATACATGGCTAATGAATGGTATGCAAATGGGATGAAATCTGTCTTCTTGCAAGATGCAAATAGCCTGGTTATGAAAGCGGAAGATGTAGTCAAAATACTTGAATACCTCCGGAAAAATTTCCCCAATATTGAGAGAATAACAACCTATGGTAGGTCTCAAACTCTGGCCAAGATAAGTGATGAAAATATGCAAGCGTTGGCCGCAGCGGGGCTAAACAGAATTCATGTCGGGATGGAAACAGGCAGTACCAAGATCCTGGAATTGATTAAAAAGGGTGTTGATAAAGAAAAGCATATTATTGCCGGGCAAAGGGTAAAAAGGGCGGGCATTGAATTGTCCGAGTATTTTATGCCCGGAATTGGTGGTAAAGAGTATTCCTATGAGAACGCCGTTGAAACGGCCGACGCTCTCAATCAGATTAATCCGGATTTTATAAGGATTAGAACATTTGCCATGCGGCAAAGAATAGAGTTGTATGCTGATTATCAAAACGGACTTTTCACCAGAACGAATGATATAGATATGGTGAAAGAAATATTATATTTGATTAAGAATCTTGAAGGCGTTACCAGTTATGTGGTAAGTGATCACATGATCAACTTGCTCCAAGAAGTCGAAGGCAAGCTTCCCGAGGATAAGGAAAAAATGATTGGAATTATTGAAAAGTTTTTAGCCCTTGATCCCAGGGAACAAATGATCTTTAGGATTGGCAGAAGGACCGGCAGGATGTTCTATCTTGATGATCTAAACAATCCTTTTCAAAGAAGAGAAGTTGAGAGTATTATCAGTAGATTCAATATTAACGAAAGCAATATTGACCAAATATGCGACGAGATTATTAAAAAGTTCGTTTAAAAGAGTTTGGCTTAAGGACGTAAACAATAAGGTTTAATTGGACCCTGCGGGCAAAAAATGTTCCAGGGTCTTTTTGCTTTTACTAATAACAATCTTTAATAAAGGGGTTTTAAAAGACCGTCCAACGTTATCGTCCCTATTTTGATGCCGAATATGCCGACCAATATGCCGACTATTTGGCAGAACGCTTTAAGCTACTAGATTATTTGCCCAGGATGAAGGAGATTTAATTGGCGGGGTGGAGATTAAACTTTAGCGAAATTAAGAACAGATAAACGGCCTTAAAATTTATAATTTTTTGAACCCTGAAGCCAGAGGCCGCTTTTTTTAAAAAATAACTTAAACCAAGGATATAATGCTTACAATTTACTAAAATGTTATATTGACTTATTAGATGGCGTTGAAGTATATTTATACTGTGTTTCAGCTAAGAATATGCTTTTTAGAGTATTTTATTTTTTTTCGATTAAGGGTAATATTAAAATTGTTTCTGTCTAAATATAAATATAGTTAATATTAATGTGGTTATTGACGGAGCAATCCGTTAATATATAATATAAAACAAAAAAATAGGAGAGGAAAAAAATGAGGAAAAAGTCTTTTGTACTGGTGCTTGTTCTGCTCTTGGTTACTGCACTGGTCCTGCCCGGTTGCGGTGGTTCAGGCGGAAAGGGCACTGACAACGGAGGTGCAGCAGGAGGAGATCTTCCCAAGATTCAACTTTCATTAACCCTCCACGACCCTGTCACTTCTCGTATTGCACAGGCAATGCAAGCCTGGGCCGATGAGGTCAGCGAAAAAACAAACGGTGGCCTGACCATTAAGCTCTTCGGCAGCGGTTCACTTGCCCCCGGACCTGAAGCACTGAACTTTGTCATGGATGGTACAGCCGATATCGGTTGGCTTTACACCATGTTCTTCCCGGGACAATTTTCTTTGACTGAAGTCGTCGCACTGCCGATGAACGGCCCAACTCATCCGGCTCAGACTGCCGAAGTGCTCTGGGATCTTTATGAGCCCACACCTGAGTTGCAACAGGAAATTGATTCCAAGGTTCATCTCCTCACAATGTATGGAAACCCTGTAAACTTTATTTCTACAACGAAAAAGCCTATTAATACCCTCGCCGATATCAAAGGCATGAAACTGCGTTGTCCTGCAGGTGCTATGACAGAAGTCATGAAGCTCTGGGGTGCTTCGCCTGAAGTGGTTGCAGCCGGAGATGCCTATGATGCCCTTCAAAAAGGCAATATAGACGGTACATCTTGGGAATGGCAGGGTATCGAAGCTTTTAAACTTTATGAACAGCTAAGATACTACATGGAAGGTATGCCCATTTATGAAGGTGTCTTCATTCTTGGCATGAACAAGGAAAAATGGGAAAGCCTGCCGCAGGAGTATAAAGATGTTCTGACCGAGACAACAGGCCGTCAGGGCTCGATTGAATTCGGTAATATTTTCTATGAAGCAGCAGAAGAATCCAAAAAAGCTATTATGGAAGCAACCAAAAACGTAGAAATTGTCAATCCATCACCCGAAGCAATTGCTGAATTTAAGGCTATTGCAGACCAATACGCTCAAACTTGGGTTCAACAAAATTCAAAAGGCGGATTTGACGCTCAAGCTTATCTCAATAAATCTTTGGAATTAACGGAGAAATATAAAAGATAAGACATAAGCAATGTTCAAAGCAAAATAAAGTTGTTTATGGAACTGGTTGCAGCCTTTGCAACCTGTTCCATTAACTCGAAAGGAGCTCTTTTATTTTATGAGCATGATGACCCTTGCTGTACTCGGAATTGTAGCTTTCCTGGTTCTCATCTTGCTTGGCATGAATATAGGTATTTCCCTTCTACTGGTCGGTACTATAGGTTATGCCCTTGCAGTGTCACCATCGGCTGCACTTGGCTTATTGCGATCCCTTCCTGCCTCTCAAGCGGGAACTTACGCCCTTATGGTCATACCAATGTTTATTATCATGGGAAATTTTACATTTCATGCTGGGCTGTCTAACGGTCTTTATAATTTTTGCAACAAATGGCTTAGCAGACTTCCGGGTAATCTTGCCTGCAGCACTGTAGCAGCCAGTACCGGTTTTCATGTTATTTGCGGTAGCATCGCGGCCACAACGGCGACAATGGGCACCATTGCCATACCGGAAATGCGTAAATATGGTTATGACGACAGGTTGGCAACGGGAAGTGTGGCCATGGGCGGTGCGCTCGGAAATTTAATTCCACCAAGCACTCTTCTTATTGTATATGGAATTGTTGCTGAACAATCCATTGGCCGTCTTTTTGCGGCTGGTATTATACCTGCTATAATTCTGCTTGTACTGACAATTATCACCATTATCATTATGGTTACAATAAAACCTAACCTTTGCCCGCCACCGCATAAAACACCATGGATTGAACGGTTTAAAACTATTATTGAAATTATACCTATTCTTATCCTTTTCCTCGTTGTACTTGGCGGAATGTTTTCCGGTCTTTTCACCGTTAATGAAGCGTCAGCTCTTGGTGCACTAACGGCTGCAATTATTACTGCTATAAAAGGTCGCTTAACATGGAAAAACTTTGTTGACATTATGCAAAAATCAGTTCAGACTTCAGCTATGACCTTTTTAATTATTATTGGTGCTGCCGTTTTCTGTACGTTCCTGAATATCACAGGATTTCCAGAGAAATTGGCGAGCATGATTGCGGGATTGGATGTTTCCAAATATGTAATTATCCTGATCATGACAATTATTTATCTCATACTCGGTGCCGTTATGGACGAACTGCCGATGATGATGATGACAGTTCCGATCTTCCTGCCCATTGCTATGGGACTTGACTTTTCCCCGATCTGGTTCGGAGTTTATGTAGTTCTTTGCATGGAAATGGGTGCAATCGCACCGCCGGTTGGTCTTGCTTGCTTTATCCTCGCGGGAATTGCTAAAGATGTGCCGTTAGGAACCATCTACCGGGGCGCTGTACCTTACATTATAACCATTTTGGTTATGATCGCTATCCTTACCTTCTGGCCAGACCTCGCAACATTCTTACCAGATTTGATTTTTAACGAATAACGGAGGCGATGACATGGAAAAGATTAAAAGATTTTTTTACCGTTGTGCCGAGGGAGTTGGCGCAGTTAGCGCCATCGGTTATATAGCTATCATCGTCCTCTGCGTAGCTGACGTCGCACTGGATAAACTGTTCGGTACGCCAATCGAAGGATCTTATGAACTAGTTGAACGATGCATGGTCGTTGCGGTTTTTGCTTCTTTCGCCTACGCCCAGACCAAAAAGGCGCATATTAATATGATGATCCTTATTGAACGCTTTCCGCGTTTCACACGCCTGTTATCACTTGGTCTTACAAGCATCATTTCTGTAGGAACTACGGCTTATGCCGCTCACGCCGCTTGGACGCAATCAATGACCGCCATGAAAATGAACCAGATAACCGGGATCTTGCATATCCCACTCTGGCCGTTCTATACTGTGGAATCGATCGCTATGTATTTCTTTGCCATTATCTTGCTTATAGATACCATTTATATTTTCGGGGCAATAAAAAATAACGAGTGGAATGAGCAGGTAACGGAAGACTATGGTATGTTGATTCCAAAGCCCAAAGACACGAATAATTGACCCTCGATTTATCAAAAACCAGCTTTCCGTCAAATTATGAAAAGATTTAAAGAGGGAGAATAAATAGATCTACTATTTAAGAAGGTGTTTTCAATTTAAAGACACCTTCTTCTTTTGCCATTAAACTTGTCTAAATGTTAAATTCACGAGGCTAGATTTGACTTGGAAAAAGCATATATAATATGTAGAATATAAATGCAGGGTGATGGTTTGTGATTTTAGCGGTAGATATCGGTGGAACAAATGCCAGGTTTGCTCTTTTCCGGCAGGACAATGACCGGTTGGTAATGGTTGACCTGTGCAAATTCCCCAGTAAAACGCTTTCTTCTTTGGCAGAGGCGGTTTCCGACTATCTTGCTAACAATAATCTCCGGCAGTCCGAAAAAATAGAGGCTGCCTGGTTCAGTCTAGCCGGGCCGATTACCGGGAATAATTGCCGCTTTACCAATTTGGATTTGACGGTTGACTTAAACGACTTGCGAGAACAGCTGGCTTTTATACCGGTGATGGGTTGGTGCAATGATCTTGTAGCTTTGGGCCACGGTATTTCCTTTTTACCGGATCAGGCTTTTTTATTGCTTAGAGGTAAACCCTTGTCCAGAGAATCAAATAATAAATCTTTGAATAAAGCGGTAATCGCTCCTGGTACGGGTCTTGGGGAATCGCTTATTATTGAAGGCCGGGTTTATGCCACGGAAGGTGCTCATGCCGACTTTGCCCCCCAGACTAAAGAGGACCTTGAACTATGGCGTTTTTTACACCACAAGTATGGACACGTTAGTTATGAACGGGTTCTTTCCGGTAATGGGCTTGTAAATATCTATTGCTTTTTGCAGCGACAGGAGGGCAGGGGGACCTGTTCGGAAAATGGCATGCAAATGTTGTCTCCGGAGGAAATCAGTTCCCGGGCTTTGGTTAAGGAATGTCCGTTATGTATGGCAGCTTTGCATACTTTTGTGCGCATCCTGGGTGCCGAAGCAGGAAATTTAGCTTTAAAATCCCTGGCTAAAGGAGGGGTTTACTTGGGGGGAGGGATCCCGCCGAAAATTGTAGATAAATTAAAAGACGGCACCCTTCAGGACGCTTTTACGGATAAAGGAAGGTTCAAACAATTGCTGGAAGAAATACCCGTATTTCTAATTTTGGAAGAAAATACACCTTTGTTGGGTGCCGCTTATATGGCCTTAGATTCAATTAGAGAACGGGCTGAAGGCCATTATAAATAAAGCAGCAAATCAGATAGTGTTTTCAATTGGTAATCGGCCAGCCCCGATTTTACCGCATCACCAATAGCCGCTGAATCCATGTTGGCGGCCTTTGCTGCTTCCAAGCCTGATTTAGCGTCTTCAACCACTAAGCAGTATTCCGGTTTGACTCCCAACATGGCGCTTGCCTTCAAAAATACTTCAGGATCCGGTTTGGAACGGGAGATAATCGTACCGTCCGAGACAGCGTCAAAGTAGTTTTCCAAACCAATTTGCTTTAAAATTAATTTGGCGTTTTTACTGGAAGACCCGATGGCCAGTTTGAGGCCTCGGGCTTTTATTATATCCAAAGTTTTTTTTATTTCCGGATCTAAGTCTTGCATCGTCATGGTTTGTAGTAGTTGGCGGTAGTATTCATTCTTTTTTGTGGCTAATTCCTCTTTAGCTTGCAATGAAAACTCGCCACTTCGAGCACCCAATAGGATTTCCAGGCTTTCCATCCGGCCGATACCACGGAGACGGTTATTTATCGTTTTGTCGAAATGGACACCTATTTCATCGGCAATTTTTTTCCAGGCCAAATAATGGTAATGGTCAGTATGGCAAATAACACCGTCCAGATCGAAGATAACAGCTTGATATTTCATAGAGCGGCCACCATCCTGAGTTTAACTTATTATTCTTGGGTTTGTTCGGTGTGAGCAACATTCATTCCCTGCGAAGGTCTGCTGATATAAAGGGTATCCTCCAACAGATAAGATTGCCCATAGACTTTTATATGTTTGGGCTTGCCTTTTTCCAGCTTTAGAAGGCAGTGATCCGGTTTGACTTCCATTGCAATTCTGCTGCCTTCATAGCAAAACTTAAAACTGTAGCCTTTCCATTTAGCCGGCAAAACCGGGGCCAGGGAAATACCTTGTTCCTTGAGGCGAAAACCGCCAAAACCATAGACAATAGCCATGTAGTTGCCTCCCATATTGGCGACATGGATACCGTCTTCGGTATTGCGATGTTTATCTTGCAAGTCCAAATTGGCTGTAATTTGATAATAATCATAGGCCTTTTCCACCAACCCCAAACGGGCGGCTACAATACTGAAAATACAGTAGGAAAGAGATGAATCATGAGTTGTTATTTTTTCGTAATAATGAAATGAATTGTAGATTGTTTCCGGGTCTGCTATATCTTCCAGGATAAAATGGGCCATAACTGTATCGGCCTGTTTGCATATTTGATGGCGATATAGATGCAGTGGATGATAATGAAGTAACAAGGGGAATTTCTCCTTAGGAATACTGTCAAGGTTCCATTTTCTTTTTTGTAGAAAGGAGTCGTCTTGAGGATTGATTTTCAGCTTCTCATCGTAGGGCAAATACATATTGGCAGCGGCCCTTGCAAATTCTTGGATTTCTTCTTCTTTTAAGTTTATCTTTTCTACCAGGGCTTTAAAACCTTTGGATGACTGAAGGAGTTCATAGATCTTTACCGCCCATTGTAAATTATACTGAGCAACCGCATTGGTATAGTAATTATTATTTACAATACAGGTATATTCGTCCGGACCTGTCACATCATTGATATGGAATTTTCCTTGATTATAATTTCCTGTATCCAGCCATAGGCGGGCTGTCTCCCATATTATTTCGGCACCTTTCTCCAACATGAAATTAAGATCCTTGGTTGCCAGGTAATAGGCAACGATAGCATAGGCAATATCTCCATTAATATGGTATTGGGCCGAACCGGAAGGAAAATAACCGGAACATTCACGTCCGCTAATTGTGCGCCAGGGATAAAGGGCTCCTTTGCTGTGACCCATTATGCGGGCGTTTTCTCTGGCCAAATCTAAGGTTGCATAGCGGTATTCCAAAAGGGTTTTGGCCAGGTCGGGATTGGTAATGATAAGGAAAGGTTGAATATACGTTTCTGTATCCCAGAAATATTGGCCTTCATAGCCGTCACCGCTTAAACCTTTAGGTGCAACATTACAAAAGCGGTCTTTGCCGACTGCCTGAATTAGTTGATAAAGACTGTAACGGAGACTTAAGTTGGATTCGGGATCTCCGTCAATTTCAACCCGGCAATTATGCCAATAAGCGTCCAGGTATTCTTTCTGTTTTTGATAAAAATAATCCAAGGGAACGCTTAAGGCTTTTTTAATTTCAAGCTCAGCTTTTTTTCTGGCATCCTTGGCGCGTATGGTATCGCAAAATACCGCATATTTAATCAATTCAATCTTTTTGCCTTTTTTGGCTTTTGTCTTAAGTTTACAAGTTGTAAGGTGGTCACCGATATCGAATTCTTGCTGATGATCTTGGGACAAGATATTTTTAACACAACTGCAGACTTCCAGACCCGACCTGGAAGTTGCGGAGGTGATAAAAGAAGCGCCATCTTTTATTTCACAGCTAATCGGTCTTAAGTAACGAAGCCATTCACAGGCCATGCGGGGATCCTCCGGGTCGACATAATTTACAACATTCCCGTTATGGCTGGATTCAAAGCGAATTTCGCCCGAAAAGTTTAGGGGCAATACTTCGTACTGAATGGTGAAAAGGGAGAGTTGGTAAAAGGAAGTCATGCGAGTAATGGTTAATTGAACTTCTTTTCCCTTGGGGGAACGCCAATGCACCTCACGGACGGTTATCCCTTTTTCCATATCTACTCTTAATTTGCTGTTAAGAACTGTACCGCTAAACATGCTGAATTGTTCGTCACCCAAAAAGAGTTTTATGGTTTGGGTATCTGCAATATTTAACATGGTTTGCTTTTCCTTAACCAAGCCGAATAAATTTTCGGCTTGTTTCATAGGTGTAAGATCATAGAAACCATTAATATACTGGCTGGGAACAAAGCAAAATTCTTCTGGGTAGCCTTCCTCAAAGTCATAACGAACTCCGATATAGCCGTTGGCGTTGTGGAATAGCACTTCATTCAAAGATATATGATACCGATCAAGCTTAATGTTTTGAATTTCATAAACCGTCTCTTTAATCGGCTCATACATGTTCATGATTTCCTCTCTCCACCTGTTTGTTTTTATAGATTATACTATTTAGAATCCGACCTTTGAAGAGCTTCTATACTGATAGTCTATGCTTTATGAAGCACTGAGGTCGACGAATTTTTGCAGGATAAGGCGCATGGATTGCCAACATTTGAGGAAATAACGGGCATTAGTATTGCCTAAGCCGATTTTAACGGTGAAAGCTTCCGGAGGCAGGGCTGAAAACATATCTTCATCTGTAAAATCATCACCGACCGCGAAAATAAAGTCATAATTTTGGTTTTGAATAAAGGCTGAAGCACCGATACCTTTGTTAAACCTATTATCTTTGATTTCCAGGACTTTGTTGCCTTCAAGCAGTTCAAGCGTGGCCGATTGGATCATGGAAAGAAGTGTTTCCTTAACCTCTGTTAGTTTCACTGTAATTATTCCGGGATCACATTGCCGGTAATGCCAGGCCAAAGAATACTCTTTTTCCTCGATAAACGATCCAGGAATCCGGTCAGTATACAACTGCAGAATATGACGAACGGATTCTTTCCAGGTGTTGTCTAAGGGTATGGTCATGATCCATTCCTGGCCGGGGTGTTTGATCCATAAGCCATGGGAGGCAATGATATGTAGATTAAGACGACCAAACCATTTTTCCAGATTGTTTCTTTCGCGGCCGGAGATTATGACCACGGTGTTTTTTTGATCATTAACCAACTTAAGCAACAAATCTCTTAACTCATCATCCGGTTTGGCTTGCTCGGGTCTGGGTTTATAACCGATCAAGGTACCATCATAGTCTAAAAAGAGAACGCGTTTTTGGGCTTTTTTGTAGGCCGTTTCTATAAGTTTGCTGTCCTTTTCAATACTCCTTTGAGCAATGGAATGGGTTGAATCCATAACGGTTCGTTTAAGAGCATTTAAAAAATCACTGGCCCAAACTTCCACATTGTAGCGTCGAATACGCTGATGCATAATTTTGTTTCTGGCAATCTTCTCTTTCAAGGGCATTTCAAGGGCTTTTTTCAACCCGCGGGCGATGGCGTCATAGTCATTGGCATTAACCACCACGGCTTCTCCCAGTTCACTGGCGGCCCCCGCCGTTTCGCTTATAACGACCATACCTTTATAATCTGTTCTGGTTGCAATATATTCTTTGCAAATCAAGTTCATCCCGTCTCTAAGCGGGGTGACCAATAACACGTCTGAATGCCGGTAAAGGGCAATTAAACTCTCTTGGGAAAAGGAACGGAAAAAGAACCAAACAGGCATCCAGCTAAAGGTTCCGAACTTTCCGTTAAGTGTGCTGATAACTTCTTTTATTTCTTTTCTTAGTTCATCGTAGTAATCAACTTCGATTCTGGAAGGGGCTACTATCAGGTTCAATCTGACTTTTTCCAAGTACTGGGGGTTTTGACTTAGAAAGCGGCCGAATGCTTTGAGCCGCTCTTTAATGCCTTTGGTGTAATCCAGACGATCTATAGATAATATCATGCGCATATCATTTTTTTGTTCAATAATATCTTTAACTTCTTCCGGAAGAGAATCATTGCTTCGGGGTTTGGCAAAAAAATCATAATCAATACCCATGGGGAAGGCATCCACTTGAATATAGCGGTCTCCGTAGCTTATCCGGTTCATATTGTTTTCCAGGCCCTAAAGGCGGTGTATGGAGCTTAAAAAATGGCGGACATAGTCATAAGTGTGAAATCCGATTAAGTCTGCTCCCAGGAGGCCGCGCAGTATTTCCTCCCGCCAAATAAGCAAGCGGAAGATTTCAAAGGAAGGAAAGGGGATGTGCAAGAAATAACCTATCTGGGTGTCAGGGTATTTGTCTTTGATCATTTTGGGCAAAAGCATCAGTTGGTAATCATGTATCCAGATAATATCATTGCTGCCGATTACAGGTTCTACGACATGGAGAAATTTTTCATTTACCTGTTTGTAAGCTTGCCAAGTCTCCAATTCATATTGAGTCTTGCTTGTAAAATAATGAAAGAGGGGCCATATGGTTTTATTGCAAAAACCGTTGTAATATTTATCAATTTCTTCATTAGATAAAAAAACAGGAAGACACTGGTAAACATCAAGCAGTTCTTTCTGTATTTTCGTTTTTTCTTTTTCACTTATTTCCTCAGTGGCGATACCAGGCCAACCTACCCAAATACTATCCGCCTGTTGATGGTAACTTTTCAAACCTGTGGCAAGACCTCCGATGCTTTTATGGTATTCAAGCTTGTTGTTATCTTTTTTTATAGTAACCGGCAAGCGGTTGGAAATAATAATGATTCTGCCCATCATATTTCCCCCCTTAGTTCTGGCTGACAAAAAAGTAGAATTACTTCTAGTTTTACATTTTATGTAAATTATGTCAAATAACAATTGATTTATAAGTTTTATATCATTAATCCATAACAGCAAAAAACAATAATATAAGAAATACAAAAAGAGAATTTTCCTATATTTACTATATCATGAACAACAAGAGCTTTTGAATTTAAATTGAAAGTATTGGGACAAGTTTAATGACAAAAGAAGATGCCTTCGCAGTTGAAGACATCTTCTTTTAAATCTTAGGTTAATTAACAATTCGTTTAAAAGGTATCCAAGCCAATTTTTATTCTTTATTCATATTGCTTAAGAAGAAAGATTGACCATGAGAGTAGACATACCCCATACCGCCGGCTACATACATGCAAAGGCCTGTTACGTATGAAGACAGCTCAGAAGCGAAGAACAAAGCAACTCCTGCCACATCTTCAGGAGTACCGGGCCGGCCCATAGGTACTTCCAGTTTCCCGATATTTTCCAGCAACTTATTCTGCTCATCCTTGGAGTCCATTAATTCATCCCAGAAGGGGGTAACTATTGGTCCGGGTTTAATACAGTTGACACGGATCCCAAGTGGAGCAACATCCAAAGCCAAGTTTACAGTCAAGGATTCGCAGGCGCCCTTTGACATATGATAAACATAAGCCGGAGTGGTGGGATTAAAAGCGCCATTGGAAGAACAAATAATAATTTTTCCGGATTTGCGTTCTTTCATATGAGGAACTACCGCAAAAACTGTATTATAAGTACCAATTAAATTGACGTCAATGGTCTTATCTAATAGTTCTTCTTCCGACATATCTCCACCGTCAAAAGTTTTGCCGGCGAAGGCCGCCAAAATATCTATTTTTCCAAATTCTTGAAGTGTAGCATTAACAACGGCATGAATCTGTTCTTTTTTGGAAACATCCATTGGACCGTAAACGCGGGCAATGCCACCGGCCGCCGTTATTTCATCCGCAACCCTTTGCGCCCGTTCAACCCGTGAACCGCCAATAACAACAACGGCCCCTTCGCTTGCAAACAGTTTGGCCGTAGCTTCTCCCATGCCGCTAGAACCGCCGGTAACTATGGCAACTTGTCCCTTCAGCATATCCTTCATGATAAAATCCTCCTCTACTTTCTTTGTCTGCTGTCTGTGGGGAATTTTTAATCATACAGTTTAATCTTATATGCTTTGGCATATTTGTCAATACGTGGATAATGCATATGTTTTGGGGTCATTTGCAAAAAATATTTGTTCAATTTTTGTATGAATAAACATATACAAAAAAACTTGGCAAGTTATTTTTATCTCTCCGTTTATTTATACCTCAATTGGGAACAATGTAGCATAAAAGGGAACAATGATGGAGGGGTAAAATGATAGTCAGCGGTAAAATTCTGGTTGCTCAAAGCGGAGGACCTACTGCGGTAATAAACCAAACTTTGGCTGGAATCGTTCTGGAAGCTCGAAGGTTTACTCAGGTGTCTAAGGTATATGGTGCGTTAAGAGGGGTAGAGGGTATTGTTAATGAGGATTTTCTCGATCTGACCCAAGAAACCAGCCATAACCTGGAACAGGTAGCCTTAACACCTTCTTCCGCATTGTTGTCTTCCAGGGTGAAACCGGACAGCAAATATTGCCATGAGATTTTCAAGGTTTTGAAAGCCCATGATATTAGATATTTCTTCTATATTGGGGGCAATGATTCCGCAGATACGGCCCGTATTGTCAAAGAAGAAGCTATACGGGCAAAATATAATCTAAGGGTTATCCATGTGCCTAAAACAATTGACAATGATTTAATGATGAATGACCATACGCCGGGATACGGTTCGGCGGCCAGATTTGTAACCCAGGCTTTTATGGGTATAAATCTTGATGTCCGAGCTTTGCCCGGGGTATACATCGGTGTCGTTATGGGACGTCATGCCGGCTTTTTGACGGCATCTTCCGCCATCGCCCGAAAATATGATGCTGATGGTCCGCATTTGATTTATCTGCCGGAAAGAGTATTCAATATGGATAAGTTTCTTCAAGATGTAAAAGAGGTTTATGATAAATATGGTTTTTGTATTATTGCCGTTTCCGAGGGAGTAAAAGATGCTTCAGGAAGGCCTATTGTCACCACCTTAACCAAAGAAGTGGAGAAGGATGCCCATGGCAATGTGAGTCTTTCCGGCAATTGCGCTCTGGGTGAATTATTGACCGATCAGATTAAAGTGAAACTTAATATTCCCAGGGTGCGTAGCGATACCTTTGGTTATTTGCAGCGTTCTTTCTTTAATTGTGTTTCTGACATTGACCAACATGAAGCGCGGGAAGTGGGAGAAAGGGCAGTGCAGATGGCTATGTGGAATGATACGGATGGTTCGGTAACCATCAAGCGGACAGGCAATTATTCCGTTGATTATGTAATGGAAGACTTTAATGCGATAGCCGGCCAAACCAGGTATATGCCCGACGAATTTATTAATAAAGAAGGGAATAATGTCACCGATGCTTTTAAATTATATGTTCGCCCGCTACTGGGTTCTGGGCTGCAACAGCCATCCTGGTTAAGGGCGCCTCGCGTGCCCAAATTAATCAAGACCTAAATCGGGAAATAACAAAGAATAATTCTATTAAGTCCAGGAAAAATAAGGTAAGATTTTTTGATTAGCCAAGTCTGATACTTGAACAGTTTTTTGTTCCCATGGTATTCTATCTATATAAAAGTGGCTTTTGGATTAGAGAAAAAGGACGTAAAATTACCGTGGACAAAGTTTCACGGTTCTTTGTTTTCAGCTAACTTTAAGTTTTTTTCCATATACTACGCCTTGTTAAAATAGGTAAAAAGGGGGATACAACTTTGATTGAGGTTCGAAATCTGGTCAAACGCTATGGCGATCGCTTAGCCGTAGACAATTTAAGTTTTACTGCAGAAAAAGGCCGTGTTTACGGTTTTTTGGGACCGAACGGGGCTGGGAAAACAACTACAATGAATATTATGACCGGCTATCTGGGACCAACCTCAGGAGATGTGATAGTGGATGGCCACAGCATACTGGAAGAGCCTGAAGAGGTCAAACGTTTTATTGGTTATCTGCCTGAACAGCCACCACTTTATATAGACATGACTGTTTCGGAATATTTGACCTTTGCCGCTGAATTAAAGAAAATACCCAAAGAACGTCAAAAGAGTGAAATTCAAAAGGCTGTGGAGTTCACCCATTTGCAGGATGCAACCGGACGTCTGATTCGCAATCTTTCGAAAGGCTATCGCCAAAGGGTGGGGTTAGCCCAAGCTATTCTAGGTTTCCCGGAAATCATTATTCTGGACGAACCCACTGTTGGCCTTGATCCCAAGCAAATTTTGGAAATAAGGGATCTTATACGGGGGTTAAGACAAGAGCATATAGTAATTTTTAGCTCCCATATTCTTTCTGAAGTTCAAGAGGTCTGTGATCACGTGCTCATTATTCATCATGGCAAGCTACTGGCTAGCGGAACCCCGGAGGAGTTGGAACGGCAGGTAAAGAACACTACATTGGATTTGACAGTAAGAAGCACATCTTCGGAACAGGTTAAAGAAGTGCTGGTTGGTGTGCCCGGCATAATATCGGTTGAGGAGTACACAAATGATCAACCGGGGCAGGTTTCTTTTAAGATTGAAGTTGAACCGGATTCAGATCCTAGGGATGACATATTTTATGCCTGTGTTGAACAAAAATGTCCCATCCTAACCCTGCGGGGACTGGATATGTCTTTGGAACAAATCTTCCTGTCCTTGACTGCCGATGAAGTCAAGCAACCGGGCAGCTCTTTCTTCAAGCAATTTGATAAGCAAGAGGTGAAGAAGTCATGCTAGCTGTCTATAAACGAGAATTACGCTCTTATTTTAATTCCATGATTGGTTATGTATTTATTGCCGTTGTCGTTGCTATTATCGGTATTTACTTTATGGCTAACAATCTGGTTGGCGGTTACCCACGTTTTTCCAATACCCTGGGAAGCGTTACCTTTATTCTTCTGGTTGCTATCCCTATTTTGACCATGAAATCCCTATCTGACGAATTACGGTTTAAAACAGACCAAATGTTATTGACCTATCCTATTTCCGTGACCAAGATAGTATTGGGCAAGTATTTGGCTATGGTGACAGTATTTGCAATCCCTATTCTGCTGGCTGCCCTGTGCCCCATAATCATTGCTTTGAACGGCACTTCCTATTTAGGCACGGATTACGCAACTATTTTAGCTTTTTTCTTCTTGGGTTGCTTGTTTATAGCCATAGGTATGTTTGTTTCTTCTCTTACCGAGAGCCAAATAATTGCCGCTGTCAGCACTTTCGGTCTGCTTCTGATTCTTTTTCTCTGGCCTCAGCTCATTAGCTATTTGCCTACTTCGGCCTGGGGAACAGTGGTTGGATTAGTGATGATTCTTACCATTCTGGTATTTTTGCTGTATAGCATGACAAAAAATAAACTATTAGCCATATTAGTGGAGGCAGTCGGAATTGTTGCGATTTTTGGCAGTTACCTCTTGACCGAAGATTCTTTTGTTCGGTTGCTGCCTAGGGTTTTGGGTTCTCTATCTTGTACTAAAGTCTTGGAAAACTTTGCCACCTATCATGTTTTTGATTTGGCCGGACTGTTTTTCTACATTTCTTGCACAGCACTTTTCGTGTATTTGACGGTACAAGCCGTTCAAAGACGGCGTTGGAATTGAGGGGGTAATGATATGAAGCAAAGATTTAAACAGCGACTGACGGAAGGTGCATCCCGTCAAGGTACTTATGCCGCCGGGACAACCGCGATTGTCATTGCTATTGTTATTATTCTAAATTTAATTGTGGGGCAGCTTCCATCCAATTTAGTTCAATTGGATATAACAGATAGTAAACTTTATACTATTTCCCAGATTTCAAAGGATTACCTGGCGAAACTCGATAAAGAAGTAGAGATTATTGTCGTTGCCGAACAAAACACTATTGATGAACGGATTACCAAATTTTTGGATAAGTATGCAGCCCTCACTCCCAAAATTACTGTTACAGAAGTCGATCCGGTAGAAAATCCCACAATTCTTAAAACTTACAACATTTCCCAAAACTCATTGGTGGTGCGCTGCCAGGAAACCGGCAAGCATACCAATGTTCCTTTTTCAGATATTGTCGTTTATGACGTATATTCCTACTATACTACCGGGAGATATACGGAAACCGAGTTTGACGCCGAAGGACAGATAACCAGCGCGGTGGATTATGTAGTTAAGGATTCCACCACCAAAGTTTATACCTTGGAAGGGCATGGGGAAGCTACTTTGCCGGTCTCTGCCTTAAATCTCATTGATAAAGCAAATATTAAGACCGATACTGTTAATCTGCTGATTGATGGCGGTATCCCAGATGATTGCGACTTGCTTATCTCATATGCCCCAGAAAAGGATCTGGCGGTTGATGAGCTCACCATGCTCAGAAATTTCCTGCAAGGCGGAGGAAAACTGCTGCTTCTACTCGACTCAGACAGCTTAAAAAATTTCAATACACTATTGGCTGAATATGGAATGGAAATGGTGGAGGGTTTTGTTGCGGATACTTCCAGAAGCTATCAATCTCCATATTTCCTTTTGCCCAAAATTTCGACCAGCAGTGAAATCACTTCCGGTTTCGCCGCTGCTGCCATGGCTTTAATCCCCCGGGCCAGAGGACTAATCCTCAAGGATCCCGAACGAGATTCCATAACTACAGAATCCTTTATGACCACCTCGGATAATGCTTTTGCCGTTACTGATAATGAGAAGGTTCCGGGCACTTATACTATTGGTGCAACCGCAGTAGAAAAAATAGGCAGTGAAGAGGAGGAAGAGAATACCTCCCGGCTAACCGTAATAACAGCTTCATCTATGATTGATCCGACTATTACCGATTCCTTTGCCAATGTTGTCAATCTGGATATTTTTATGAAGGCAGTTTCCTTAGATCTAAAGGATATAAGCAATATAGTCATTCAACCCAAGAGTCTGGATACACCTTATAATACTATTAAAAATGCCAAGCTTTGGAGTATTTTGTTCATCTTTATAATTCCGCTTATTCTGCTGGTAGGAGGATTTATGTACTGGCTGAAGAGGAGGAAACTGTGATGAACAAGAGAAAAAATAGGCAGATAATCGTATTGCTCTTGCTGCTTGTAATTTGTATTGGGGGTTACCTGGGCATTAGGGCCTATAATAAACATGCTGAGGAGCAGAAAAAAGCCGCCGAAGAAAAAGTACGCTTATGTAATTTAGAGCAGATTGAGAGTGTGACCATAAATAACAGGGAAGGAGAATTTTCTTTCCAGCTCAAGGAAAATGCTTGGGTTTATTTGCAGGATCCGGATTTTCCGGTGGATCAAAACAAGTTTAAGTCGTTTATTAGTGATTTGGATTACTTGACTGCTGAACGTTCCTTCCAGCCCAGCGAAAGCTTGTCATCCTATGGTTTCGATAGTCCTTCCTGTTCTTTAACCGCCACTGATAAGGAAGGCAAAACTTTTACTTTGCTTGTCGGCGATAAAGCTGAAGGCGGGAGTACCAAAAATTACTATGCCATGGAAAAAGATGGCAAGTTAGTGCATACCATATCCTCAACATTTGTCAAATACCTTCAGTATTCTTTGTATGATCTGGCCGAATTGGAGACATTTCCAAGTTTGAGTGAAGAAAACATCACTTCTCTCCGATTAGTGTCCCAGGATAAAACCATAGTAGTGGAGAAAGATGACAGCACCCAAAATGCTGTAGAGGAAGAAAGTGCAGAAAACTCAGATCAGGAAAGTAAAGAAAAAGCTGTCAAGTATGTCTTAAGTGTTATGAAAGAAGGCAAAACCATTAAGAAGTTGACGATAACCCCGGAAGCAGCCTCAAACGACGATAAAACAAGTCCCGAAGGCTTATTGTCCAATCTGTTGCAAAGGTTATCCTGGCTCTCTTTTGAAAAAAGTATAGAATATAAACCTGACCAGCAAGCCTTAGCTGAATATGGAATAATTGAACCGGCCATAATCCTTACAGTTAATTATTTGGATGAGAAAGACGATAAGTCTGTGAATGCTGCATTTACTTTGACTATCGGTTCTTCAAACCAAGAGGGTGATGCTTATTACGCAGTTAAAGACAACTCTTTAATGGTAAATTTAATCAGTTCCAGAACAGTAAATGTTTTATCGGATATGCTTAACGCCTTTTAAATCATTACTTGAAAAGGGCACCGTTGGAATCCGACGGTGCTCTTTTTCCAAGAACGAAATTTGTCGAATTAGATTGCTAATATGTTAAATATTATTTATAATCAACTTTATGGATTTCGAAAAAGGTAAATGGGGGGAATATAATGGGAAAAGCATTAATTATTGGAGCCGGTGGGGTAGCTAATGTAGTAGCCCATAAATGTTGCCAAGTCCCGGAAGTTTTTGAGGAAATATGCGTAGCCAGCCGAACTTTAAAAAAATGCCAGGACATTAAAGATAGATTAACCAATAGCCGTACAAAGATTAGAATCGCTCAGCTTGATGCCAATAACACGGAAGAAGTAATTAAGCTTATCGAAGATTTTAAGCCGGATATCGTAATTAATGTGGCGCTTCCATACCAGGATTTAACCATTATGGATGCCTGCCTGGCAACCGGTGTGCATTATTTGGATACTGCAAATTATGAACCGCCTGATGTAGCCAAGTTTGAATATAAATGGCAATGGGCTTATAGGGAGAAATATGCTAAGGCCGGAATAACGGCTTTATTAGGAAGCGGCTTTGACCCAGGAGTGACAGGGGTTTTCTGCGCTTATGCTCAAAAGCATTATTTTGATGAAATTCACAAGATCGATATTGTTGATGCCAATGACGGAGACCATGGATATCCCTTTGCCACCAATTTTAATCCTGAAATCAATATCCGGGAGGTCACGGCTAAAGGCCGTTATTATAAGGACGGTCAATGGATTGAAACCGAGCCTCTGGCCGTTCGAACAGTATATGACTTAGAAGAGATCGGTCCTCGGAATATTTACTTACTTTACCACGAAGAACTTGAATCATTAGCCGTTAACATTAAAGGTGTAAAACAGATAAGATTTTGGATGACTTTTTCCGACAACTATTTAACCCATTTGCGGGTCCTGCAAAATGTCGGCATGACAT
>JAAYII010000130.1 GCA_012523535.1 Peptococcaceae bacterium | reverse complement strand
TGTTAAAAAGTATATTGGTTCTTATGCCGCTATTCTCGACGGGGTAGACGCTATTGTCTTTACAGCCGGAGTCGGTGAAAATTCTTATGAAATGCGCAAGAATATTTGCAGCACTTTAACCTATCTTGGCGTTAACCTGGATGACGAGAAAAATAAGAATGCCCGCGGCAAAGAAATTGATATTTCCCAACCGGATGCAAAATGCAGGGTTCTGGTAATTCCTACCAATGAAGAGCTTATGATTGCTTTGGACACGAAGGAGATTGTGGCCGGGCTCTAATTTCGACTTTAACGGCCAAGCCTTTTCTTGACAAAAAAAATAGGGATCTCTATAATAACAGTTGTTGTAAATTGAGGTGATGGCCGGTGAAGCTTAATGTTGCCCAACTGAGACGAGCGGTTGGGAGTGCGGAAGAATTCTTTTTTAGCGAAGGCTTTCCAGCTTTACAATTGGGGGAAGATGAGTATTCTTTTCAGTCGCCGGTGGAGGTTCACTTGGTTATTACCAATACCGGTAAATCCCTGCTGGTGGAGGGTAAGATCAAGTGTAAGCTCGGGGTTTCCTGTTCCAAGTGCCTTAAGGATTTTACCTATCCAATGAGTTTTGACTTTGTTGATGAATTTATCCCGGCAGAATATATGACAGCAAACAAAGGCAATGAGGAAGCTTTTGTTTTTGAAAAAGATGAATTCGTCATTAATGAACGTATTCAAGAACATATTCTGCTTCATCTGCCAATGCGTTTCATTTGTTCTGAAACTTGCCAAGGCCTATGTCCTCAATGTGGAACGGATCTAAACTTTAATTCCTGTAATTGTGCAGATGGGAATATTGATCCGCGTCTGGCGATATTATCCAAATGGAATAAGGGGGTGTAATTAATGGGTGTACCACAAAGTAAACAATCCAAAGCAAGAGTCCGTAAGCGTAGAGCCATGGATAAATTGTCCACACCTAACCTTGTGGAATGCCCCCAGTGCCATAAAATGAAGCTCCAGCATTATATTTGCGCGAGCTGCGGCTATTACAAGGGCAAAGAAATAATTTCCATGGGTGAGTAAATTATTACGTCGTAGCAAAAGCTGTTGACTTTGATTTTAGTCACAGCTTTTTGTTTTAAGGAGGTAAAAAATATGAAAATTGCCGTGGATGCTATGGGGGGGGATTATGCACCGGCTGAAATAGTCAAAGGTGCTTATAATGCCACTCAAACATATCCCGATTTACATATAATTCTTGTGGGGCAAAAAGACAAAATCCTGGAAAATCTTCCCGGAAATGATTTGAGAGCAAATCTGGAAATCTATGAGGCTGCCGAAGTTATTGATATGGATGAACACCCGGCGGCGGCTATCAAAAAGAAAAAGGATGCTTCGATAGTGGTGGCTACAAGGCTGGTTAAAGAAGGTTATGCCGATGCCCTGGTTTCGGCGGGCAGCACCGGAGCTCAAATGGCAGCCGCTTTATTGGTATTGGGCAGGATAAAAGGAATCGACCGTCCCGCTATCGCCACGGTAGTGCCGACTCTCAAAGGAGGAATACTTTTACTGGATGTCGGGGCCAATCCCGATGCCAAACCGGAAAACCTTCTTCAATACGGAATGATGGGTAGCATTTATGCAGAACAAATCTTGGGCCTTGAGAATCCCAGAGTTGCTCTTCTCAATATCGGAAGTGAGGAAAGTAAGGGCAATAAACTTGTGCTGACTGCATATAGTTTATTTAAAGAAGCACCTTTTAATTTTATCGGCAACATTGAAGGACGGGATATTCCCTATGGAGCAGCCGATGTAGTCGTCTGTGACGCTTTTGTGGGCAATGTTGTGCTCAAGACCATAGAAGGTATGGCCTCTTCATTGCTGGAATTAATTAAGGACGAAATCACCTCGAACACCACCAGGAAAATCGGGGCAATGCTCATTAAGCCGGGTTTAAAAGAAATAGTCCGGAAAATGGATTATTCGGAATACGGAGGCGCTCCTCTCCTGGGTATCGACGGTATAAGTATTATTTGTCATGGCAGTTCCAAAGCCAAAGCAATTACTAATGCCATAAGGGTGGCCAAGGAATGCGTGGAAGTAGAACTGTCCCAAAAAATCAGTAGCAGCCTGCAAATAAACCAGTCATAAATAAAGCGGAAATCAAAGCCATTTAAAGCTATTTGCAATATTGATAATTACTGATACAATTCTGAATAAAAGATTTAATACTTTAGGATAATATGGTAAGATACTCTGGAAAAGTTTTAGGACACTGTGTTTGGAGAGGGGGTGGCGTATTAATGGATATCTATGAAAGAGTCAAAAATATTATTGTAGAGCAGTTAGGAGTTGACGAAGATGAAATTACTCCAACTACTACTTTTCAATCTCTAAATGCTGATTCCCTGGACATTGTGGAGTTAATTATGGCCTTGGAGGAAGAGTTTAATATTGATATTGCCGATGAAGAGGTTGAAAACATTCAAACCGTTAATGATATAGTTAATTATATCAAGGACAATCAATAATAAGTCTATTAATTACGTTAGAAGTTAATTACGTTAGAAGTCAGGATTCATCGTCAGAATACGAAAAAAGTTGTGTATTCATGAAATTCCTGACTTCTAAATTCTTAAGTTGAACTGGATTTTACTGATCCGGATCTTATGTCCCTGAGTTCTGGCCAGGGATGGGAGGTTAGAGTTTGCGGAAAAAAGTACGTTATTCCCGAAAACACAAACAGCCCAAGGGAAATGCTGAAGTGGATTCTTTAATGAAAAGGATTGGATTTGACAATTCTGAGAGTGACCTTATAATTCAGGCCCTTACACATCCCTCCTACACCTTTGAGAACCCTTTGGCGGGCGTGGAGAATAACCAAAGACTGGAGTTCTTGGGTGACGCCATTCTCGACTTTGTCATAGGAGAGTATCTTTATCTCAATTACCCTCATAAACCCGAAGGTGAACTCACTAAAATGCGAGCTGCAGTCGTTAACGAGACTACTTTGGCCCGCAGGGGGAAAAATATTGACCTGGGCAAGGCTTTATTTTTAGGGAAAGGAGAACAATTAACCGGAGGAAGAGAGAGGCCTTCAATTATTGCTGATGCTTTGGAAGCAGTGATCGGGGCTATCTATCTGCAGTATGGTTTTGAAAGAGTCCGTAAGTTTATCTTGGATATGCTTGTTCCGGAAATAAAAGAATTGGATAAAGGAAATTACGGAGATTTTAAAACTATGCTACAGGAAAAGGCGCAAAAGCATGATTTGGAAGTGGCATATAACATTTTGGAAGAGACCGGGCCCGATCATAATAAACTCTTTAAAGCCGGAGTGTATATTCAAGGCGAGCTAAAAGGAATTGGCACCGGTAAAACAAAAAAAGAAGCTGAACAACAAGCTGCCGGTTTTGCTTTGGAACAATGGGAGGAGTAAGATACGTGACAGCAGGCGCCAAACAAAGCGTATTTCTAAAAAGCATTCAAATCCAAGGATTTAAATCCTTTGCCGATAAGGTAAAACTGGACTTGGAGTCCGGGTTAAGTGTTGTTGTCGGACCTAACGGCAGCGGCAAGAGCAATATTGTCGATGCTGTGCGTTGGGTTTTGGGTGAACAGAGCGCAAAAAGTTTGCGCGGCAGCAAAATGGAGGATGTTATTTTCGCAGGCAGTTCCACCAGAAAGCCCGTGGGCATGGCCGAGGTATCTTTGATCTTTGACAACAGCAAAGGCATTATTCCGCTGGCTTATGAGGAAGTGGTCATAACCCGCAGGGTATTTCGGGACGGCGAGGGACAATTCCTGATCAACAAAACACCCTGCCGTTTGAAAGATATCCAAGAACTGTTCATGGATACGGGTTCCGGTAAAGAAGGTTTTTCCATTATCGGTCAGGGCCGGGTGGAAGAAATACTGAACCTTAAGTCTGACGAGCGCAGGCTTTTGATTGAAGAAGTAGCCGGTATAAGCAAATTTCGCTTAAGGAAAAAAGAGGCGTTGAAAAAGCTTGAAGATACTCAGCAAAATATTGACCGGTTAAACGATATTATCGCCGAGGTCCAGGATAGATTGGAACCTTTGGCCAAGCAGGCTGAAAAGGCCAAACTGAGCAAAGAACTGCAAACCAGTTTACAAGAAGCCGAAATAAAGTTAATTGTCAATGATCTTGCAGCCAATGAAAATAAATTAAAAAAAGAACAGCAACATACCGAACAATTAAATCAGGAGTTAACAGTCCTTAATAGCAAGATCGCGGAAGATGAAAGCACATATGTCTCCGCCAAATATGAGCTTGACCGGCTTGACGAGCAGGTAACTGAACTGCAGGGGAATGTTCATGCCTTGGAGAACAGCGTTCAAGAAGGAAACCATAATATTTCCCTGCTCAAGGAAAAAGAACACTATACCCAGCAACAGATGTTGAGACTGGAAAAAGAGATAACTCTTGCCGAAGAACAAATCGCCGCTTCGAAAGACAAGTACCATCAATTGACAGTAAGGGAAAAGGATCTGCAAAACGCTTTGGTTCAGGTTTCTGCCGACCTTAAAGATATGGAAAAAGAATTGCTTGAATTAAGTAAATTAAGTGGAAGCCAGAGTTTGGAAGAGCTAAAAACGGAGATTTTTGAGCAGCTTTCCTGTCAGAGCAAGTTGACTAATGAGTGTTCCGAATTGGAACATCGCAAGGAAGTCTTAACCAAGCAACAAGCCCAATGGATTGAAGATTTGAAAGTAAAGCAGCAGGAAAAAAATGCCCTTTTGGAACAGATTAAGCAGCAAGAAGACGCCATGCAGAAGATAGAGGGCCTTCTAACCGAACTGGAGCAAAAAGCGTCAGCCCATAAACGAGCGATTGAACAAAAAAGGGAAAAAATACGCCAAGCTGAGGACAATACTCAAAGTTTACTGCGCCAGCTTGACGAGGCCCAGGCCAGGCGGCGGGCTCTGCAGAACTTGGAAGACAATTTGGAAGGATATTATAAAGGAGTCCGCGAAACTGTCCTTGCTTTCCGGCAAGGTAAAATTGATTGTGGTCAGGTGTTTGGTACTGTCGCCGAAAACCTTAAAGTTGAGGCTAAATATGAACTGGCCATAGAAACGGCCTTGGGTACGGCATTGCAGAATATCATCGTCGCCGGCATAGAAGATGCGAAAAAATGCATTACTTATCTTAAGCATAACAACGGCGGCAGGGCAACTTTCTTGCCTTTGGATGCCATCAAAGGCAGCAGGCTGTCTCTGGCTGCCGGAATTCTGAACAAGCAAGGTGTTTTGGGCCTGGCCGTCGATTTGATTGCTTTTGACTCGCGTTTTCAAGACCTAATGGAATTTTTGCTGGGCAAAATTGTTGTCACTGAAAACCTCGATACCGCCATTGACTTGGCGAAGCAGACCAATTACCGTTTCCGGATTGTAACCCTGCAGGGTGATCAGGTTAATCCCGGAGGGTCTTTGACCGGAGGAAGTACTAAAGGTCAGGGAAACAGCCTTTTAAGCAGGGCAAGAATCATTAAAGATTTAACGGCCAAAATAGACGAACTGAAAATAAAGTATGAAAAACAAAAACAGCAAGTACTTCTTGACAGCAAGGAACTGGAAGAGCTTGAAGAACGGAAAAGGGAATTGGAACTGCAAATTCAATCTTGCCAGGAAAAGAAGAGTATAATCAAAGTAGACAAGAAATACGTTCAAGAAAAAATTGATCGTTGGGACGAAGCTCTGAAAATGCTGGAGCTTGATTTGGCCGATGCCAAAAGCCAAATTGCCGAGTTGGATGTTAAAATTGGCGAGAAGAAAAAAGAAATAGAGTTAACGGCGGCCAAAATAAATGATCTTAAGCAAGAGCAAAAAATTCTGGAAGATCTCGTGAAACAAGCCAACATCCAAGTTGAGGGTCTTAAGGAAAGAATAACCGCCGCCAAAGTGGAAGCGGCCAGAAAAGAACAGGAATACGAGCAAATAAAGCAACTGAGATTGGAAGAAAACGCTAGTTTGCAAAACAGTATAAGCTTGTGTCACACAAGCAAGACTGAATATGAGACTTTAAAACAGGATATGCTGAGCATTGTTGCAAAGAGGGAAGAAACTCTTAAAGGCCTTCAGGAAACAGAAGCGGAGCTTAAGGCCCAAAAATATAAATTAATACAACTGCGTAAACTTAGAGAGGAGCTGAGCTCCAAAAATATACAACTGGAAGAAACAATCCAGCTTAAAAAACGGCAAGCCAAGGAAAAAGAGCAGCAGCTTCATCAAAATGAGTTGAGGATTGCCCGCCTTCAAGCCGAGTGGGAAGCGGGTTGCCAAAGACTTGAGGAGGAGTTCAGCCTAACCTGGGAACAAGCCCTAAGCTTTAAAAGCCAGGATAAAAAAGAGGCGCTACAAAGAACAATTGATGAGTTAAAAGCCAAAATTGAAGAACTGGGCCCTGTAAACTATGCCGCTTTGGAAGAATACCCCCAGACGTGTGAGCGTTTTGATTTTTAAACCTCTCAAAGAAATGATTTGCTTAAGGCTGCGGATTCTTTATATGCCTTAATCAAAGACTTGGATGAGAGTATGATTAAGCGTTTTCGTCAAGGGTTCAGGGATATCAATGAGGCCTTTGGTGAAGTGTTTAACCAGCTTTTTAACGGTGGGCATGCCGAATTGCAGCTTGACGACCCGGAAAACCTATTGGAGACCGGGGTAAAAATAATAGCCCAGCCTCCGGGGAAGAAAGCTCAATTATTATCCCTCCTTTCCGGCGGGGAGCGGGCTTTTACGGCAATTGCCTTGCTGTTTGCTTTCTTGAAAGTAAAACCGAGTCCTTTTTGCGTGCTGGACGAAATTGAAGCGGCTTTGGATGATGCCAATGTGGAGCGTTTCGTCAATTATTTGCGCGGACTGGCCCGGCAAACCCAGTTTATAGTTATATCCCACCGGCGGGGGACGATGGAAGCAGCTGACAGACTGTACGGTATAACCATGGAAGAATCCGGGGTATCGAAGCTTTTGACCGTGGAAATGGACAAGCTCGATCACGAGATTGCTTAATATTTTGTCGAAGCAATATTTTTTTATGCTGTGGAATAATATGTTAAAATGGTATTATGTTTATAAGGAGAATAGGAAATGGCAGGAATTTTTGGTAAACTTAAAGATAAATTAAGTAAAACCCGTCAAGGTCTGGTTGATAAAATCGAACAGGTCTTTAGCGGGGCTACAAAAATCGATGAAGATCTTTATGAAGAACTGGAAGAAATACTTATTCAAGCCGACGTGGGCGTCTCCACGGCTTTAGAAATGGTGGAGAAACTGCGTCAGCTAGCGAAGGAAAGAAAAGTAAGCGATCCCCTGGATTTGCATAAGGTTATGAAAGAACTGATAACTGAAAAGTTAGGAGAAAAAAGTCCTTTAAATCTATCCGAGTCAAAACCAACGGTTTATTTGATTGTCGGGGTGAACGGCGTCGGTAAGACCACGACAATTGGCAAACTGGCCAAATATCTTCAAGAGGGCGGCAAACATGTAATGCTGGCTGCAGGAGACACTTTCCGGGCCGCAGCCATTGAGCAGCTTGAGGTTTGGGGGGAACGAGCCGGAGCGGAGGTAATTAAACAAACCGAAGGTGCCGATCCGGCGGCTGTTGTTTATGATGCTCTTAAAGCCGCCAAAGCAAGGGCTATTGATTTTTTATTGATTGATACGGCAGGCAGGTTGCATAATAAAGTTAATTTAATGAAAGAACTGGCCAAAATCAAAAGAGTTGTGGAACGCGAGATCCCGGATGCCCCCCATGAGGTCCTGTTGGTTTTGGATGCCACCACTGGCCAAAATGCCATCCAGCAGGTTAAGTTATTTCAGGAAACCGTTAACGTTACCGGTATAATTTTAACCAAATTGGACGGGACGGCTAAAGGCGGTGTTATCCTGGGGATACAGGGAGAAACAAGAGTGCCGGTCAAACTTATCGGCATCGGAGAAAGTATTGACGATCTTAAACCTTTTGAGCCGCAGGAATTTGCCGAAGCCCTGTTCGTTTAAATTCATAGGGAGTGAGGAAAATTGGATTATGCTTTAATTGGCGGTACCGGCGTGGAAAAACTTGTTTTAACTGCCAAATCGGACACCACGGTTGATACTCCGTACGGTCCGGTAAATGTGGAAACGGGACGCCTGGGCGATGTAGAAATGGTCTTTCTCAAAAGACATGGCCCAAATCATAGCGTTCCTCCCCATGCCATAAACTATAGAGGTAATATTTGGGCTTTAAAAAAGCTGGGAGTTAAAAAGATAATCGCTACCGGAGCAGTTGGGTCCATTGTCAGCGAATTTAAAATCGGAGAAATTGTTTTGGTTGATCAGTTCCTCGATTTTACCAAGAACCGACCTTCCACTTTTTATGAAGGCGGGGAGAGGGGAGTACTCCATGTTGATGTTTCCGATCCTTATTGCCCGGCCTTGCGCCGGAGAATTTTGGCCGCCGGGGAAACACTGGGCCTTAAAATTCATAATAGAGGCGTTTATGTATGTACTGAAGGCCCCCGTTTTGAAACTCCTGCAGAGATACGCATGTTCAAAATGCTGGGAGGCCAGGTTGTGGGTATGACCGGTGTTCCTGAAGTTGTCTTGGCCAAGGAGTTGGGATTGTGTTATGCTTCTTTGGCTTTGGTAACCAACCAAGCTGCCGGTATTTCCAATGAACCGTTGACACATGCCGAAGTTATAGCTACTATGAACATATTGGGAGAAACAATAGCCAAATTGATAGAAGCTACTTGCCGGGACAAGGCAAGTGATGGTGAATGCAGCTGTGCATCAGCTAACCAGGAAGCAGGCTTATTTTAGAAAGGCGGAATAATGATGAAAGCGCTTGAGTGGCAGGGCGATTATTTGCTGCTGCTTGATCAGACAAAATTACCTTTTGAAGAAAAATACCGTGAAGCCCGTTCTTATTTGGAAGTAGCGGAAGCAATAAAAAATATGGAAGTACGTGGTGCTCCCGCCATCGGAGCCGCTGCGGCCTATGGCTATGCTTTGGGAGCTCTAAAATTCGAAGGAGAAAAAGATGTATTTTTCGAATATATGAATGAGGTTTTGACTACTCTGCAATCCACACGACCCACAGCAGTCAATCTCACTTGGGCTTTACATAGGATGGAAGTAAAACTGCGCGAGGTTCAGAATCTGGGTTTGCCGGAGATTAAAGAGGCTTTGCTTGCCGAGGCCGAATCGATTGCCGAAGCTGACCGCAGGATGAACAGGCTTATTGGGGAATACGGAAATACCATTGTCCCTGAAAAGGCCAATATTTTAACTCACTGCAATGCCGGTTCGCTGGCCACAGTGGAATACGGGACAGCCTTGGGGGTTATTAGGCAGGCATTTGAGTCCGGGAAAAAAATTCACGTTTATGTGGATGAAACCAGACCCTTCCTTCAGGGAGCAAGGCTTACCGTCTGGGAATTGCTGCAGGAAAAAATTCCCCATACCCTGATTACGGACAGCACAGCCGGTTATCTTATGCAGCAGGGTAAAGTTGATATGGTTATTGTAGGGGCTGACCGGATTGCGGCCAACGGTGATACGGCCAATAAAATTGGTACATACACCTTGGCGGTTTTGGCTCATGAACACCAAATACCCTTTTACGTGGCCGCGCCCAGCACCACGGTTGATCTTAAAATTTCTTCCGGTGCTGAAATTCCGGTTGAAGAACGAGACGGCAAAGAAGTCAGAATGTTCAGGGGGGTAAGAGTGGTTCCTGACGAGGTCCAGGTTTATAATCCCTCTTTTGACGTTACACCGGCCAAATATATTACCGGTATTATCACTGAAAAAGGTATTATTTCGCCTCCTTATTCCGTTAACCTCGTTAAGATGCTGGTAAAATGATCTGCGGCAGGGCGGTTAATTGCCAAACAGAAAGGAGCAAGACTATGCTGAGAATGATAATAAGCATAGTCTTTTTGCTAAACCCAATTGGGAAATTTTTAAGAAAGTAGGTGTTAATCTATGCCTAAATACTTGATCCGGGCCATGGTATTGCCTATGACCGGGGAGAAGGATTTCTATGAACAGGGGGAAATAGCGATTGAAGGGGATAGGATAGTCTCCGTAGGGGAGATAGGGTCCGCCCCCAAGGATTTCCAACCGGATAGGATTTTTGAATTGCCGCAGGATGTTGTTTTGCCGGGCTTAATTAATACCCATACCCATGCGGCAATGACTATGTTGCGCGGCTACGCCGATGATATGCCTCTTATGCGCTGGTTGGAGGAAAAAATTTGGCCATTTGAAGCAAAAATGAGTGCCGAAGATATGTACTGGGGCACTTTATTGGCCCTGTGTGAAATGATACGTTCCGGAACGACAACCATGGTCGATATGTATATGTTTGAGGAGGAGACCGCCAAAGCCGTACTTAGAGCCGGAACGCGGGCCGTTCTGTCACGAGGAATGACCGGTTTGGACCCTGACAACGCCAGAAAAGGTTTGGAAGAAAATATCAAATTGTTTGAGGACTACCACAATGCCGGCAATGGCCGGATTAAAGTCCTTTTTGGTCCTCATGCTCCTTATACCTGTTCCGGAGAATTTCTCAAAGAGGTTAAACGGGAAGCGGACAGGCTGGGTACGGGCATTCATATTCATGTGGCGGAAACCAAGGCGGAACTGGATATTATCAAAGAAAAGTACGGGAAAACTCCTGTGGAGTGGTTGGAGGAACAGGGCCTTTTCGGAGGACAGGTGATTGCCGCCCATTGTGTGTATTTGACTGACAAGGATATAGATATCCTTAAGGAATATGGAGTAGGGGTGGCCCATAATCCGGAAAGCAATATGAAATTAAACAGCGGCACGGCTCCCATATCGCGGCTATTGCAAAGAGGAGTTACCGTGGGACTCGGTACCGACGGTGCATCGAGCAATAATGACCTCGATATGTTTTGCGAAATGCGTTCCGCCTCCCTGCAACAAAAACTTGTCGGTTCCTCAGAGGATTTAAGGGCTTATGAGGTTCTGGAAATGGCCACCTCGGGAGGAGCAAAAATATGCGGGTTTGATGATCTGGGCAAAATCGCTCCCGGCTATAAAGCGGATTTAATTTCCGTTGATCTTTCTCAACCCCATTTTTATCCCCGTTTTTCTATCCCGTCTCTTTTGGTTTATTGTGCCAAAGGCTCTGATGTAAGAACCGTGATGGTTGACGGCAAACTATTAATGGAAAACCGCAAGTTGTTAAATTTGGAGGAAAAGACTATTTGCCAGCAGGTGGAAGAAAGAGCCAAGAGAATTGCCGCTCAATTTCTTGACAAATAGAAGGCGAAAGTCTAAAATATTTACCTGTAAAGCAAAACTACTTTACAATGGGGCCGTAAAAATTATATGAAAAAGATTGAAAACAAAGCTTTGTTATTTGATTTTTATGGACCTTTACTTACCGCCAAGCAAAGCAAGGTTTGGGATCTTTATTACCAGCAGGATTTTTCCCTGGCAGAAATTGCGGAAGAGGAAGGTATAAGTAGGCAGGCTGTTTACGATCTTTTGAAAAGAACTGAAAAAATTCTGGAAGCTTATGAGCAAAAACTGGGACTTATTGCTCGCTTCAAGCAGGATAAGGAAAAATTAAAGGTAATCGATAACTATTTGGCGCAAATTGGTCG
>JAAYII010000129.1 GCA_012523535.1 Peptococcaceae bacterium | reverse complement strand
GTTCACAGTAGTATGTCTTTCCGTTTATCGTAAGCACCTTAGGACGGTTGTCCAGGCTGTTTATAACTTCTTCCGGCAGTTCCATCCCCACTGCGCCGCGACGCTTGCCGTAAATCCCTAAGGCCCCTCCGGCTCCTTCCGTGATTTCAGTAATTAACCATGACTGCTCGCCCTCTTTAAACAGCTGCTCGACAGTCTCCGTAAGGGAGATTACCTTCTTATCCCCGGCCGGGATGTATTGGAAATAAACATCCACACTGCCGCCGCAAATCATGCCCAAATCCTCTATTTCATTGCGGTAGAGGCGAAAATGCTCAGTGTATGAGCTTTTCTTCTGCAGCACTTCCTGGGCCATTTTTTCACTTTTGTATTCCACAGCCCCGCCGCCAATAGTCCCGCATAACCTTCCGGCTTCTGTCACCAACATCCTGGCTCCGGCACCCCGGGGTGTGGAACCCGAACTGGCAACAACGGTTACCAAAACAGCATCTTTATTGTTTTTCAGGTTTTGACCCAACTGACTAAACAATTCCCGCATAATCCATCCCCTTTCTCGAAAGATTTATATATATTGCGTGAGTGTTTATATTGCAAGCGAGTTTGGCAAAAAAAAATGTTAATTTACTCTAAAGTTTTCTATTTCTAATATTATACCTGATTTTTATAGTCGAACTATAACCGCCGGGAATAGTGCTTCCTTTAATAATTTATCTAGATGCCGTCTTATATCATCGGCTATTCCTACAAATCTATTTACATCAACATTAAGTTTAATAGTTCTCCAACAAACAGATAATCCCCTTCTAAAGTGGTAAAAATATACATATACTTATTGAAGTGAATTTTAGAAGGACCTCCAACTTACTTTGATCAATTTTAGATCCCAATTTATAACTGGAGAAAATATGGATTCACAAAACCCTCATGGGCCTTAGGCTTGAGATTAATCGAGTTAACTATTAATGAATTTAAAAGCGTAGTTAAAAAAGAAGATTATATTGGTAAAATGAACGAAATTGACTTGCAGTATTTAATAAACAGAATTGAACAAATACATCGTTAAGATCCCATTAGGGTTAGGTTTTTCATTCTGCAAGGCAATTCTTTCTTATGCCGGTTTATACGTAAAGCGCCACCTGAAAAGTTCCCTAAATTTTTGTATATTCCCATAAACTAATAAAATAAGGGTTTCACGACATTGTCACTCCGCAAAATAGATCAAATAAACTCAATGTCCGGAAACCCTTTATTTATAGTCATTTTTAAACTTTTTCTTTTCTACCCTTAGCATCACTAGCACGCACTTGACGTGGGCTGGATTCAATCCCTGCTAACATTAACAGCTTATGTCTCCTTGCAAACACAATCTAGGAGCCGACTGTAAACCGGATCGGCCAAATTCGCAAACGTTTGCGAATTTATAAAGCTTGCTATAAGCCAGGCCGGCCAAACTTGCAAGCGATTGCAAATTTATAGGGCTTGCTACAAGAGGCATATTAGCCTATTCCATCATCTTCAGCAATTCATCCCTATCCTTTTTGATCAAGGGTGCCATACTGTCCTTGTACTTTGACAGATCTAATCGTCAAAATAGGCATAGTACTCGTCCGATGCTGCTGACTTTGCGGAGATTTCCTTGGTAAGAGCATAAGCCTTTTTATCATCCTTATCCTGTAACAAGGCAATAATATCCCTCATTACTCCGCCTCCTTTTTCGACAAGCAAATCCAGTACTGTGAAATACAGATGCTCACGGGAACATCAACTGTCTAGCACAATGTCCGCGATCCTCAGTTCATCCGGCGCAACGTGGCAGGGAAAGTAAAGCACCTTCACACCCGCTTCCCTTGCCGCCGCCAGAGCCGTGCCGAATTCCGGGTGAGTTTTCACATTGGGCAGTACTTTGCGGACACCGGGCATAGCAATGACGAAGGCGATATAGCACTCATATCCTTTTCCCGCCGCCTCAGCAAGTTCATATAAGTGTTTTACCCCGCGCTCAGTCGGTGCATCGGGAAAATAGCCGATGCCGTCTATTTCCAAAGTGCAGCCTTTGACCTCAATAAGAATCTTTCGCGCTCCGCACTCCAGATAAAAATCCACGCGTAACTTTCCATAAGTATATTCCGGTTTGAGCAAGCTGATATTTTCGAAAAGTGCCGGTGAACTGTCCAGCCATTCCTTCACTGCCTGATTCGGTGCCTGGCTGTCGATGTTGACCCAGCCAAGTCCCTTCTTGTATACGGCTATCAGATCGTATTTGGTTTTCCTTGCAGGCTTATCCGTTTGCACCAGCACCACATCACTGCCGGGCAAAAGCAGTTCTCGGCAGCGCCCGGTATTCTTTACATGCACTTTTTCAACTTTGCCATTAAGCTCCACATACGCAACAAAGCGATTCGGGCGCTCTATAAACTTGGCATGGGTTATATTTTCATACTTCATTTCAATTCTGCTCCCGGCGTTCAAAGCTCTGATCTGACTGCATCTTGACTACATCTTATATCTGCTTACTAAGGGAATTTTTCACTATTTCTTTCAAAACCAACAAAACTTCGCTTTCAAACCACGGGTTTCGTTTAAACCACCCCAGGTTGAGCGGCGAAGGATGAATCAAAGGCAAATACTCGGGCAGATAATTTGGGAAATTCCTTACGGTTTCCGTCAAGTTTTTCCCCCTTCTCTTGCCTAGGTAGCATTTTTGAGCGTAATTCCCAATGAGAATTATGGTTTCAATATTCGGCATTTCTTTTAAGAGCAAAGGATGCCATTTTTCGGCGAATCCTTTGCGAGGGGGCAAATCTCCTTGTTTAGCTTTGCCCGGATAATAGAAATCCATAGGTAAATGAGCAATACGGTCAGTCCGATAGAATTCTTCCCGGGATATTCCCATCCATTCCCGTAAACGGTCACCGCTTAAATCATTCCAGAACAATTGAGTTTCTTGCGCTTTCCGTCCCGGTGCCTGCCCAACCATGACAATGCGGGCATCTTCAGAGGCTTTGAATAAAGGTGAAATGCCCTTCCTTGTATAGTGCTCATTCATAGGG
>JAAYII010000016.1 GCA_012523535.1 Peptococcaceae bacterium | reverse complement strand
CCCCAATTTATGATTGAAAAAGTCGGTTATGGTATAGGGAAAGGGGATTTGGAGATCCCTAATGTCTTGCGGGTCTATCTGGGGTCGTCCGAAGATGAGAGCAATTCGAGGATTGAAAAAACAGACCGGAATGAGTATTATCTGTTGGAAACAAATCTGGATGATATGAACCCGGAATATTTTGATTTTGTTGAAGAGAGGTTGTATGAGGCGGGAGCCGTAGATGTTTTCAAGATTCCAATTATTATGAAAAAAAGTAGGCCTGGAATAATACTCAGTATTCTGACGCCAAAAGAACGGGTTGCGACCCTTGAGGAAATTATTTATCAAGAGACCACCACTATCGGACTTAGAAAATATCCTGTAGAAAAAAGCATGATTCCCCGAACCAGCAAGGTTTTAGAAACCAAATACGGACCGGTGAAGGTAAAATACTCATATCATAAGGGCCAACTTTTAAAAGCAAAGCCGTACTATGAAGACTTGAAGAAAATTGCTCGCCAGAAAGGGATTGCTTTGCCACAAATCTATCAAGAGATAAGTCATTTAATATATGAGGAATCAAATACAAATAAGGAATAAATGCAAATAAAGTAATGAAGAACAAAAGAATAATGAGCATGTGTTGAAAAGAGGAGAGATAACTATTGCCAAAACAAAGCGAAATATTATGGCGGCTATTCCGTCCCCATACTTTAACCGCCTCTTTTATTCCCGTACTGCTTGGTACAATTTTCGCTTGGCGGTCGTCCAATATTTTTCATTGGGGTCTGTTTTTGGCCATGATGGCTGCATCCGTACTTATCCAGGCAGCAACTAACATGTTTAACGAGTATTTTGATTTTAAGCGAGGTTTAGATAATGAGAATTCCGTTGGAATTGCCGGGGTTATAACCAGAGACGGGATTAAAGCTTCTACGGTAAAAAAATATGCCTGGGGATGCTTGGTAATTGCAGCCATCCTTGGGCTTTATATTTGCCGGTACAGCAGTTGGTGGTTAATCCCGGTCGGTTTTCTTTGCATGGCAGTCGGGTATATTTATACCGGCGGTCCTTTTCCCATTGCTTACACACCTTTTGGCGAATTAATAGCCGGGAGTTTCATGGGAAGCGGCATTATCCTGATATCATTCTTTATTCAAACAGGCTCGATTACAGTGCAAACATTTTTCTTTTCCATTCCCAGCTTAATTTTGATCGGAGCTATCTTAATGGCCAACAACATAAGGGATCGTTTGGGAGATCAAATCAACGGTCGTAAAACACTGGCAGTCTTACTGGGACACGCTAAAGCCTTAAGATTTTTGACCGCTATGTTTATTGCAACTTATCTTTGGACCATAATGCTAGTTATAACAGGGATCTTGCCGCTTACAAGCTTGCTGGTCCTGTTGAGCCTGCCCTACGCTTATAAGGCAGTCTCTTCTTACCGCGGCAAGACAAAGCCGGAAGAAATGATGGCCGGAATGGTAGCAGTAGCTCAAACCAATACCTTTTATGGGCTGCTTATGGCCGTAGGCTTGTTGTGCAAATTATAACCGGGAAAGGGAAAAACCCCGAATGTTTTATAAAAAATTGTCGGTTTTGTTCGAATTATAAATTGAAAAATGTACGGAGAGTCGTTATAATGTATTAGTGATTTTTAGGCTGGCAGTAAAGGAATAATGATATGGAATTGCTTAAGAAATACATAGTTGAAAAAGGCAAGGTTTTGCCAGGTAATGTTCTAAAAGTGGATAGTTTTCTCAATCATCAGCTGGATATTGGCTTGTATCAAGAAATAGGTCGGGAATTCAAAAAAAGATTTGCTAAGGAGCCGATTAGTAAAATTCTGACTATTGAAGCATCCGGCATAGGTTTGGCTTGTATAACCGCCCAGTATTTTGGCAATGTTCCTGTTGTTTTTGCCAAAAAATTTTCAGCCAATAACTTAGCCTCAGAAGTATATGAGAGTAAAGTCTTTTCCTATACTAAAAACGAATACTATCAAATAAGGGTTGATAAAAAATATCTTTCCCGTAAAGATAATATCCTGATAATTGATGATTTTTTGGCTAATGGGAATGCCGTTTTAGGTTTGCTGGATATCGCCAAACAGGCCGGGGCGAATATTGCTGG
>JAAYII010000128.1 GCA_012523535.1 Peptococcaceae bacterium | reverse complement strand
TTTTATAATGCCCATGACTACGAAGGGCTTATGCAAGCAATAGAGGCAGATCGTTGTGCGTCTGTAGATTCTGGAAACAAAGATAGATTGCTATGTTACTGGAAAGAATGCCCTCAGGATATACGAATAAAATACCCCCGTGCTGCTTTATCCTGTGCTACGCGTTTATTTACGCTTGGAGAACGAAATCTTGCTAGTTTAATTTGCACTGAGATTTCAGAAACCATCTTAAACGATTTATCGCTTTCAACAGAAGAACGGAATCAGATTTTAGGAGAATGTGAAATGGTTTTAGGCAGCGCCGATTTTAATAATCTGCAGAGTGCATCTCAACGTTTTCATCGTGCTACTCAACTGATGTCTCGACCATCGGGTTTGCTCAATGTATGTGATACTGCAACTTTCGGCTCGCCCTCCTTGCTTTGTCTTTTTCATTGTAAAGTAGGCAAATTGGATGAGACACTTGATTACTTCAAAAATGTTCTTCCATTTTATTTAGAAGTTACGGGAGAATCAGATATTGGAGAGGAATATATTCTTGAAGCAGAGAGTCTATTTCTACGGGGAGAATTGGATTCGGCAGAAATTGCTCTGAATAAAGCACTATATATCTGTGAACAGAGACCGAAACGTGGATTTTTAATAATTGCACTGTTTACTGCTTGTCGTATTGCGCTTATGCGTGGTGATTATCCCTTAATTTCGTCACTGATGGAACGCATGTGTATTGCTGCTTCAGAAGCTTCAGCGCGTCTTTTTTATCATACCGTTGATGCCGCCAAAGCCTGGATTTATTCACTTTTAGGGTTACCAGATTTGATACCGGATTGGATTCGAAACGGGGAACTAAACAAATCTCATCTTTTAGCCCCAGCACTTTCAACTTTACATATGATCCATGGACAAGTTATGCTTTCAAAGAGAGAATATACTCGATTAATCAGTATGTCTGAACTATATCTTGAAACCACCAATACTTATTCTAATCTGCTTGCAGCTATTTATCTTCATATTCAAACTGCAGCAGCCCATGCAGCTTTACATCAGAGACGTTCTGCTGAGGAACATCTTCGAATTGCCCTATCAATGGCTATGCCGGATCAGCTTTATGTTCCATTTGCCGTAAATTTTGACTACTTTGCGAAAGAATTGCGTTCAGCCTCTTACCCGCATTATATTGCTGAATTGGAACAAATTATAAAACTTAATAAAGTTTTTCGTAATGGAAAAGATAGTATTATTAAACGATACTTCGGGGGTTATGGAAATAATCTGACAAAGCGCGAATACCAAGTGGCTCAGTTAGCAGCACAGGGAATGACAAACAGAGAAATTGCTGAAACGCTGTATGTTTCATCCGAAACTGTTAAAACACAAATGAAAGGGGTACTTCAAAAGTTAGGTCTAAACTCTCGCGCCCAGTTGAAGGATTATCCACTGGAACAGTTCGCCCCAAAACAATTATAAGAGCCTGACAAGTAGGGTCATAAGACCTTAGTAATCGATTGATTTTTATGTGTCATCCATAGACTAGCTCAGGCAACCAAGTGGCAACTTGTGGAAATGCAAGCAGTATAAAGACCGCTATAAATGCTGCAACAACAAACGGCCATACACCTGAAAACAACGCTGAGATTGTAGCTTCCTTATCGTCTGGCGGAATGCTACCTTTAACAAGGAATATTCCATTTCCGACTGGAGGAGTAATTCCACCTATAGCAATCATCAAAGTAAGAATCACACCAAACCATATAGGATCGTATCCGAGCGTACCACAAACGATCGGGAAAAAAATTGGCAAGGTAACTAACATCATTGCAAGCAGATCCGCCACCAAACCAAGCAGAAAATATATTGCAAGTATCACAAGCATAATACACCAACGCGGAGCATCTATTGCTGTGACTATTTTCCCAAGTGCTGTTGGGATCCCTGAAACTGTAAACATCGTGCCAAAAATATTGGCACAGGCAAGCAACAAAAATACCATTGCTGCAAGGCGAGCTCCTGACATTAGGGCATCAATAAACTTTTTAAAATCATTTTGTTTTGTGATAATGGTAATTAACAACATACCGAATGCCCCAACAGCTCCCGCCTCTGTCGGAGTAAAGAAGCCGGCAAACATACCTCCCATCGAAATAATAAAGACGAAGGCTACCTCAATGAGTCCACCATGTAAAATACTGTTCCAACGTTTCGCCCAAGACTGTTTTTCGGCAACAGGTGCCCAATCGGGATGCCTTTTTCCAATATAAACAACTGCCAACATGTTAAGAATAGTAAGCATAATACCCGGGATAATACCAGATAAAAACAGACGTCCAATGGAGGTTTCAGTTGCCAGTCCATAAATAATGAAATTGGAACTTGGTGGAATAAGCACTGCTAAAACTGCACCTGCTGCAATACAGCTACCGGCCAAATTTGGCATATATTTGCGTGCACGCATTTCCGGATACGCAATAGATGCCATTGTCGCAATCGTAGCCGGAACTGAACCACAAATGGCGCCAAATCCCGCACATGCCACCTGAGTTGCCATAGCCAAACCACCACGACGGTGTGAAAGAAATGAATTTATCGCTTCACACAGGCGGCTTCCCACACCGGTATAACATGCCAAAAAACCCATCAGGCCAAACATGGGGCATACTGTGAGCGTATACGATGAGAATAGCTCAAGTAACTCCGATACGACGATCTGAGATGCGACAACCGGTGTTTTGATAATAGCAATACCAATAGCACCGCAAAATAACATCGAAAATGGGATAGCAACTCCACAGCACATTAGAATTAAGAACAACACCAAGGCAATAATACCAATCGTTATAGCACTCATAAATATTTCCTTTCTATAAAGAATAATCAAAATAATCCGCAAGAAAGATTCATATTATTTTTCTATCCATTGGTTGTTGTATTTAATTATTATTGGATGCTACGCAGTTTAAGACATACAAGAATCAACATTATTATCCATGAAAAATTCAGTGGCATTAATAATCATTTTTAATATCAAGCAAATGGTGAGCAGAATAACACCAAAGGCTAAGAATGCGGCAAATACCCACATAGGAAGTTTCAAAGTACTTGTTACATCAGCAACAATATATTTGTTGACAGCTTGTTTTACAAGTAAATATGAAACGAAACAAAATGCAGCTGAACTGATTAAGTCAGCCCCTATCACGAATATGCGCCTTAATCTATCTGACATCATTTCAAGAAAAAGGCTCATCTTAATGTTCCCGTTGAACCATTCGTTTTGCGCCAAGGCCAGGCTAGCCGATAAAAGCGATAAATACTGAACATACTCGGTTGAGCCTAATATTGGCGCATTTAAGAAACGTCTTGCAAAAATATTTGCTAAAAAAATTAGTACATTAATAAATAATAATGCTCCACCAATAAATGTAATTGATTTCCATACTTTATCGGAATAGGAGTGGATTTTTTTCAATATAAATAACCCCTTCCTTAATAAAAATAAAGGATTATTAAATTATCCCACCGCCAAATATTAGTAAACTATTATTTGGCGGTAGGAATTGTAAAATTTGGATACTTTGAACCCTAGTCAATATTTTCAATATTATAATAAGCTTTGTACTCTTCCCACGAATACTCTTTGTTATACTTTTCCGTAAGCTCCATGAGCAATTGTTTTGCACCTGTACCATCAAGTCCCATTTCATCTAATTTTTTAACATAATCATCTAACATATAGCTGCAGGCATTGTTGAATTCCTCAAGAGCCTCGCCCTCAATAAATACTATTTCTTTGGTATTTTTTATGCACTCAACGACACGATCAACATGCAAGCCTTTATCCTGATATTCTATAGTCACTTCTCGGAATGTTTCATCAACAGCCTCCATAAAAGCTTCCTGTTGTGATGGCGGCATTGAGTTAAATACGTTTTTATTCATTACGGTAATAAATCCGTAGTTACTGACCGGTAATATGGCAGCATAGCTGGCGACATCGTCCAGATTAGAGAATGCCGCAGCACCGAACATTCCATATTTTCCAAAACAAAGGCCGTTACGCATAGCTTCATATACATCAGCTGTATCTAAGGTAACTGGTATTGCTCCCCAAGCTGTTAGCGTCTCCGCTAAAATGGCTCCAGTAGTGACTATCTGCTTACCCTTTATGTCATCCATAGTATAAACAGGTTTGATGGTATAAAAGCTACTAGGACCGCTACATGTAGCATACAAAAGTACTACATCATCCAGTTCTTTCGGCTTAAATGTTTTAAGAAATTCATGGAAAACCAATGTCGCTGAGCTTGAACTGGTAAAATTAAAGCCAGGATAGTTTACCAACTGACACATAGGCAGACGGTTGACATGATAATCGCATTCAACAAAACCGATATCGCAGGTGCCATTAATAACACCGTCAAAAATGTCGGCCTGTCCAAGTAATGTACCATTAGGATATGTGGTAATGGTGATTTTACCTGGCATTTTTTCATCCAGTTTCTTTTGCAAAGTTATGATATTTATTTGGTACGGGTTGTTTTCACCTACAAAAGTTGCAAAAGAAAGATCAAGACTAACCCAGTCATCTGGGCTATCGGATGCCACGGGGCCACCGGCATCAGTATTAGCACTCGACTTGCCACATGCCGCAAAAGAAAAGATCATAATAAAAGCAAGAAGAATGCAAAAAATTTTTTTTGCCATTTAGTAATTCCTCCTTAAAAATAATTAATTCTTTTGTTTAGGTTAAAGAAGTTAATTAATTCCTCTAATTCCCCCTTTTTGTCTAAATAATTGATTTTATTTAATTCTTCCTTATATAATCTTCTCTTTAATATCTTTGGCATTTGCATAATAATTTTCAATGCATATCAAAAGAAAACCTTTATGACTTTATTTGTAAAATATGGTGTATACAGTAAGATAGATTTACTTTTCTGCTTCTACTTCATAATAAGCATTAATTTTGAAAATAGAGAGAATTAGGTCTACGAAAGAGGAAACTTAAATGTTTGTAAAAATAGGACCTGGTTGATTAGAATTATTTTGGCATTGAACCAAATTCTCCTTCTAAACCCCAGGTCATTTCTTCACGGTAGCCCCCAGCAGCCCCGGACGGTATCATTTCAAATGCATACTCAACCGAGGTATAGTCACTATAACCCAATCGTGCTAATGGACGTATTCTAACAATGTCGATTTTGCCGTCCGGCATTATGAATTCATCCTTGATATGTATTCCTACAACCTTGCCGATAATTATATCAGCAGTGCCTACACGTCCATACCCAGGCAAACGAATGGTCTGAACATATTTACATTCAAACTGAATAGAGGAAGCGGCTACGCGCCATGGTTTCACGATACGAGAAGGGGCCTTTTCAAGACCCGCAGCTTCAAATTCATCTACAGATGGCGGAAAGTCGGAAGCAGTGATATTCATCGCCTCACGCAGCTCATAGGTTACCATATTATATACAAACTCACCTGTTTGCTCGATATTTTCAGTAGTATCCTTTCGCTTTTGCGAATATCTTTGATTTATTGACAAAGCCACATAAGGTGGATCAAACGTCAGATTCGTAAATTGACTGTAAGGTGCAAGATTCGGTACACCGTCAACTCCAAGAGTAGAAATCCAACCGATTGGCCGTGGTACGACACATGATTTGAAAGGTGGCCTAGCAAGTCCATGGTTATTTTTTTCTGGCTCGTAAAACATTTATTTGGACCTCCTCATCTACTATAAAAGCTTTATGTAAATTCATGCTATAATGCAACAAATCTGATTTCAATCACCCATCGGGGGATTTTTAATTTGCTGTTTTATTTATGTTAGATACAATCTACGAACAGCTTCTTTTCCAACTCCAACTTCCATTGAAATTTCATTTAAATTAGCTTACCTTTATATTTATTGCTACAACTCAAGCCCCTTGCCCATATAAACACAACAGAAAAACTCATTCTGAAGTACAAAACAAATTTTGCCGCAAAAAAATAGCTACCACCTTATTTGGTAGTAGCTATTAGTATAACCTTGTTAATTTGTTTCCCTGGTCTACCTTGACAAGGACAGATCAAAACACGGGGATAATTAATGATACCCACCCTACTACAGAGCGCTTACAAATATATTAAGACTATAGAAAAAAGAAAGCCTTGACCACCGCAGAAACATTGAGTTTGGAATGGAGGCGGCCAAGGCTTCTGGAAGTAAGGGAACCAACTGTTCAATCAATGCAATACTACCGGTAGACCATAGCTTTTAAGTCTG
>JAAYII010000127.1 GCA_012523535.1 Peptococcaceae bacterium | reverse complement strand
GTCCTGGTTTCCCAGGTTGCAAGGTAATCTATTGATTGTTTTGCTCAATGACATAACAGAACCCCTGATTAAGCCCTTTCGACGCATCCCTTTGGGCGGGGCTACGGGAATGATCGACTTCTCACCTATTTTTGCACTTATCGCTTTAATCATCATACGCTCACTCCTTTCACCGCTGTATAATATACTGGCTCGTATTTATTTTTGACTTCAACTTATTTATTGCATATAATTATTTATAATTAAAATATGGCCCTAAAACGTTGATGAGGAAGGAATCTTGTTCAGACTTTGCCAGCGAGCAGGGACGGTGGGAGCCTGTAAAGATCGGCAAGAAGAAATCACCTCGGAGTGACTTGCTGAAAAGCAATGAGTAAGCGGTCCGGTTTGTTCCCGTTAAAAAACAACAGAGTGGCCCGGTTTATTGTTGGCTTAACCGGGCAACTAAAGGTGGTACCGCGAGTAAGCTCGTCCTTTTTTAGGGCGGGCTTAATTGATTGAAGGACATCTCGAAATTTATCTTCATTCAATACAGGAGGTCTAGACATGGATTACAGAGATACCTTAAATTTGCCTCAAACAGATTTTCCAATGAGAGGTAATCTCCCTCAAAAGGAACCGGAAATCCTGGCTAAATGGGAGAAAAACAATATTTATGAGAAAGTGCAAAAAGCGAGGGCGGGACGGGAAATGTTTGTCCTGCACGACGGCCCTCCCTATGCCAACGGCGATATTCATTTAGGCCACGCTTTAAATAAAGTGTTGAAAGATATCATCATCCGCTATAAAACCATGGCCGGTTATAATGCTCCTTATGTTCCGGGATGGGATACCCATGGCTTGCCGATTGAACAGCAGGTAATTAAAAAACTGGGGTTAAACCGTCATGCCGTTTCCGTTTTGGAATTCAGGTCAAAATGCAGGGATTATGCTTTGCAGTATGTTGAGATCCAAAAGGAACAGTTTAAGAGGCTTGGTGTCAGGGGAGACTGGGAAAACCCTTATCTAACTTTGGCCAAAGAATACGAAGCCGAGCAAATCGGCGTCTTTGGCGAAATGGCCAAGAAAGGGTATATTTACAAAGGGCTTAAGCCCGTTTACTGGTGCCCGACTTGTGAAACCGCTCTGGCCGAGGCCGAAATCGAATACAACGATAAAAAATCCATGGCCATATTTGTTAAGTTCCCCGTTAAAGACAGCAAGGAACTTTTTGATGTAGAAAACAGCTTTGTGGTTATTTGGACCACCACTCCTTGGACCATCCCGGCCAACCTGGCTATCTGTGTGCACCCGGAATTTACTTATGCCCTTGTTAAACAGGGAAATGAACACTGGCTGGTGGCCGAGGAAATGCTTGACTCTTTGCGCAAGTTGTGGGGACTGGAATTGGAAGTGGAAAAAACCTTTAAAGGACAAGATCTGGAAGGTTTAATCTGTCGTCATCCTTTGTTTGAACGGGATTCCCTGTTGATCTGCGGCGAGCATGTTACTTTGGAGCAGGGTACCGGTTGTGTCCATACCGCTCCGGGACACGGGGAAGACGACTTCTTAGTGGGCAAAAAGTATGGCTTGCCCGTCCTTTGCCCTGTAGATCATCAAGGGAAATTTACCGAGGAAATTGAGCCCTATGCCGGGATGAAAGTGGAAAGCGCCAATAAAGTTATTCTCCAGGATCTTGAGACTGCCGGTACCCTGGTACATTCCTCCACCATAAAACACAGCTATCCCCATTGTTGGCGCTGTAAAAATCCGATAATTTTCCGGGCCACGGAACAATGGTTTGCCTCCATTGACGGTTTCCGGGAAGCCGCTTTGGCCGAGATTGACAAAGTTAAATGGATTCCCGCCTGGGGACGGGACCGCATCTACAATATGATTGCCGACCGCAGCGATTGGTGTATTTCCCGCCAGAGGACCTGGGGCGTTCCCATACCGATTTTTTACTGCGAACAATGTGGCAAAGAGATCGTCAATGACCGGACTATCAAATCAGTTCAGGAAATTTTCCGCCGGGAAGGCTCCGATGCTTGGTTCGTTCACCCCGCTTCGGAACTGCTTCCTCCGGGCTTTGAGTGCGAGTGCGGTTCAAAGGAATTCCGTAAAGAGACGGATATTATGGACGTTTGGTTCGACTCCGGTAGCAGTCATGTGGGGGTATTGCGCAAGCGTGATGATTTAAAATGGCCTGCCGATCTTTATCTGGAAGGTTCAGACCAGCATCGGGGTTGGTTTAATTCCTCCTTGTCAACTTCAGTGGCCGTTTTTGAGCAGGCTCCTTACCGGGAAGTGTTAACCCATGGCTTCCTGGTGGATGAGAAGGGGCGCAAGATGTCCAAATCCTTGGGCAACGGTGTTGACCCCCTGCAGGTGGTCAGAGACATGGGAGCCGATATTTTGAGACTTTGGGTTTCATCGGCCGATTACCGCAATGACGTGGCGGCTTCCCCCCGCATAATGAATCAAATGAGTGAGGCCTATCGCAAAATCCGCAATACCCTGCGCTTTATGCTGGGCAATCTCTATGATTTTGACCCGGAAACCAATACCGTGCCCTATGCCGAACTGAAAGATATTGACCGCTGGATTCTGTTTAAATTGGCCAAAATAATTGAAAGAGTCCTTAAAGCCTATGATGACTATGAATTCCATGTGGTTTACCATACCCTGCACAATTTCTGCACCGTTGAATTAAGTGCCATCTATCTGGATATTGTCAAAGACCGTTTGTACGTCGAGGCCAAAGATTCAAAGAATAGAAGGGGAGCCCAAACCGTTATCCACGAAATTCTCAAATCCCTGGTCCTGCTCATGGCACCGATTTTGGTTTACACAGCCGATGAAATTTGGCCCTATCTCCCCGGCTACACCGAAGGGTCGGAAGTCCAGATCGAGGAAATGCCCAAAATAAATAAAGAGTGGTTGGATGAATCCTTAGCTGAAAAATGGGATAGAATTATCGATTTGCGTTATGATGTAACCAAGGCATTGGAACTGGCCCGCCAGGAAAAATTGATCAACCATTCTCTAACGGCGGAAGTGGACCTTTTCCCTGAAGATGAAGAAACCTATACTTTCCTGAATAATATTGAAGATTTGGCCGATGTTTTCATTGTATCCAAGCTGGTAATTCACAAGCCTGGAGTTGAAGTACCGGCTGAAGCCCAGGCCGGGGAATACTTCAAAGGTTTGAAAATAGCCGTAACGGCCGCCCCCGGTGAAAAGTGCGAGAGGTGCTGGATGTACAACGAACAGGTCGGAACGGATACCGAGCATCCTGCTCTTTGCCCGCGCTGTCTTGGGGTAATCAAGTCCATGTCCTAGGGGGTGGGTGCTTGGATATTTGGCTAACGCTCGTTGCAGTTCTGGTAATAGACAGAATAACTAAATTTGTAGTAATTAATAATCTATCCTTGTTTGATAGTATTGTGGTTATTCCTCGTTTCTTTCATATAACCTATATTCAAAACCCCGGGGCTGCTTTCGGGATTCTAGCCGGACAAAAATGGTTGTTCATTATTATTACCTTTATCTTCCTAGGAGCTATAATCTACTTCCAGAAACGGGTACCCTTGGAACAGAAAGCGATCCGGATTTGTATGGGTCTGATCGGCGGTGGAGCTGTGGGCAACCTGATAGATAGGCTTGTTTACGGCAAAGTAATCGATTTTCTGGATTTTAAAGTATGGCCATACATTTTTAACTTTGCCGACAGCTGTCTGGTGGTGGGTGGGTTGCTCTTGGCCTTACTGCTGCTGAAAACCGATAAACAAACAAAACCCGAAGAAGAATGTAAGGGACAGGAAAGGTAGATTGTAAATTTGTTGGAGAACGGACAGATGAATGATCTGGAAAAAGAACCGGAATATGAGGATTGGCAAGTCGTGGCCTTGCCGGCGGGGATCAGGCTGGATTTAGCTTTGGCCGAGACAATGGCTAAAAGCAGGAGCTTTATTCAAAACCTGATTGAGGAAGAAAGGGTTCTGGTCAACGGCCAGGTCAAAAAGGCCAGTTATAAAGTCACGGCTGATGACCGGGTGGAAGTTTGCCTTCCGCCGCCGAAGGAACTTGATGTTCGGCCGGAAAACATAGAACTGGATATCGTTTATGAAGATGAAGATTTAATTGTGGTCAACAAACCCCAAGGCATGACCGTTCATCCCGCTCCGGGATCTTGGAACGGTACGTTGGTCAATGCCCTTTTGTACCACTGCCGCAATCTTTCCGGCATCAACGGTGTTATTCGCCCCGGAATTGTTCACCGAATTGACAAGGACACCTCCGGTTTGCTGGTGGTGGCCAAAAATGATGCCGCCCACAATGATTTGGCCCGGCAGATCAAAGAGCATAGCGCCAAACGCAGTTACTTGGCTCTGGTCCATGGCCTGCTTTCCGAACCCTCGGGCACCATTGATGCTCCAATCGGCAGGGACCCCAAAGATCGCAAAAAAATGGCCGTTGTTTTCAAAAACAGCAAAAGGGCCGTCACCCATTATTATGTCCTGGAAAGGCTGCCGGGGTTTACTGAAATCAAAGCCGTGCTGGAAACAGGCCGAACCCACCAAATAAGAGTGCATATGGCCTATATCAAACATCCGGTTTTGGGTGATCCCTTATACGGCCCAAAAAAATCTCCCTTTGACCTCCGAGGGCAGGTCCTGCATGCCGAGACTTTGGCTTTTACTCATCCCCGAACGGGAGAATACCTGGAGTTTTCCTGCCCGCCGCCCGGATCATACCGGGAAGTAAAAGAAAAAATAAAATATTCTTCCGGTCACCGAGCTTAAATCCAAGAGAATTCTCTTTAAATTTCATTGACTTTTGCTCTGGTATGGAATAGACTAATGCTAATAAAATTAAACAAATACCTCTTTATAGACAGTGCCTTTAAATTTTGTCCCGTGAGACAGGCAAGGCAGATTTCATATCCTTATTTGAGTGCTTATCCGATTAAGCTGCCTGCGCTTGCCGGCAGCTTTAATGTTATGCGGCCTTTTATATCGACATGCCTCTGACCTGAGTTGGAAAAGTGGGCTATGTTAGCCTTTATGTTAATGAAGAAAGCGGTGGATCATTATGTCCAAGGGAATCCCCAAAAACAGAATTATGGATGCGGACGGCATACGCAGGGCTATCACCAGGATTTCCCATGAAATTGTGGAGAAGAATAAAGGGACGGAAAATTTGGTTCTTATTGGAATACGAACCAGAGGAGTTCCTTTGGCCGAAAGAATCCAAGCCCGGATTTTAGAGTTTGAAAAAGTAAAATTGCCGCTGGGAATTCTGGATATTACCCTTTACCGGGATGACTTAAGCATGATTGATGTCCAGCCGGTAGTCCATGAAACCAAAGTACCCTTTAGTATAGAAGGCAAGACTGTGATTTTAGTCGATGACGTGCTTTTTACCGGCAGGACGGCCAGGGCGGCCCTCGATGCTTTAATCGATTTGGGTAGGCCCCAAAGAATTCAACTGGCGGTGCTTATTGACAGGGGGCATAGAGAGCTTCCCATTCGTGCCGACTATGTCGGTAAAAATGTGCCCACTTCCAGAAGGGAAATTGTCTCGGTTTGCCTGTCGGAAATCGATAACAGTGAAGAGGTATTGCTTTTGGAAAAAGCTGACTAAGCAGCTTGTCGGAATAGAGCCAAAAAAGAGCAAAAAATAAGTAACAATAGATACAAATTAAGAACCGAATAGATTAAAGAATTAAAGATAACAGCCCTTTAAAGTTATCCTGTGAGATAACCAAGGGCAAGATGAATTGTTATGCAATTCCTCCTGCCTTGGGGCAGGAGGATTTTTATATGAGCAAAAAGGAGGTTCGGGCCTTGTCCTGGAAGCGTAAAGATTTGCTTGACCTGGATGATTTATCGGCACAGGAAATTGAGCTGATTTTACAATGTGCTCTGCCCATGAAAGAAGTATTGTCTCGCCCTCTGAAAAAACTGCCTACCCTCAGGGGAAAGTCCATTGCTTTAATGTTTTATGAAAACAGTACCAGAACCAGGACTTCATTCGAAATAGCCGGCAAGATTTTGGGCGCGGATATTACCAACTTTTCTGTGGCCCAAAGCAGTGTCTACAAGGGAGAAAGCCTATTGGATACGGCCAAGACCCTGCAGGCCATGAATATTGATCTGGTAATTATCAGGCATGCCAGTTCAGGGGCTTCCGAGTTTTTGGCCAAGCAGTTAAGAGCCGGGGTTATTAACGGCGGGGACGGGCAACATGCTCATCCGACGCAAGCATTATTGGATTTTTTCACCATGAAGGAGCGTTGGGGAGATTTTAGAGGGAAAAAAATTCTGATTGTGGGAGATATTCTTCATTCCAGGGTAGCCCGCAGCAATGCGCTGGGACTGAAAAAACTAGGTGCTGAAGTAGTGTTGATCGGCCCCCCGACCCTTCTTCCACCGGAAATGAGTTATTTGGGAGTTAGGACTTCCTATAATTTGGACAGGGAATTGCCGGGAGCTGATGCCGTTATGGCCCTGCGTCTGCAATTGGAAAGGCAACAGAGCGGGCTGTTTCCTTCTCTTAGGGAATACAACCGCCTTTACGGCCTAACCAAGGAAAGGATAGCCAAGACGGGTAAAGATACCATTGTCTTACACCCGGGACCCCTGAACAGAGGAGTGGAAATTTCCAGCGATCTGGCCGACAGTGTTCAGTCCGTGATTGAAGAACAGGTGACCAATGGGGTAGCGGTGAGAATGGCCTTGATTTACTTGTTGATGGGAGGGGGAACAGGCAATGTTGTGGCTTAAGAATGTTCATCTGCTCGATCCGGGGCAGGGATTTTCCGGCCCGGCCAGCCTGCTGGTCAAAGACGGCAGGATAGCCGGGGTTTCTAAACAGCCCTTTTCGGAAGATGAAGTGCTCAATATTTTAGGTGCTGCCGGGCTTGAAGAAGTCAGTCAAGTGGACGGAGAAGGAAAATATTTGTTCCCGGGGCTGGTGGATGCCCATGTTCATTTAAGGGAGCCGGGACAGGAAGATAAAGAAGATATCAACAGCGGTTCGCGAGCGGCCGTCAAGGGAGGTTTTACTTCGGTTCTGGCCATGGCCAACACCCAGCCTGTGGTTGATACCAGAGCCCTGGTGGAGTTTGTGCGTTTACAGGGTGAAAGGGCCGGCCTGGCCAGGGTTTATCCTGTCGCTGCCGTAACCAAAGGTTTTCAAGGCAAAGAACTGACGGAAATGGTTGATCTTAAAGAAGGAGGAGCGGTGGCTTTTTCCGATGACGGCCACGGCATTCAAAGGGCTGAAACCATGCGTTTGGCCTTGGAGTATGCCAAACTGACCGGCTGTCCGCTTATCAGCCATTGTGAGGATGACAGTCTGGCTGCCGGGGGAGCGATGCGCAGAGGGAAAGCCTGTGCCAGGTTAGGCTTAAAAGGCATTCCGGCCAGCGCCGAAAGCGTCATGGTGGCCCGCGATGCACTGTTGGCGGGGGAAACAGGAGGTAAAATCCATATCGCTCACGTTTCAACCAAAGAAAGCGTTCGCATTATCAGGGCGGCCAAGAAACTGGGCATTGATATCAGCGCTGAGGTTAACCCTCACCATTTGTTGTTTACGGATGAAGACGTACAATTGACCGATACTTCATATAAAGTAAACCCGCCTTTGCCCTCTCAAGAGGATCAGGAAGCTTTGCTGGAAGGGCTGCTGGACGGGACCATCGATATGCTGGCCACTGATCACGCCCCCCATACCTGGGAAGAAAAAATGAGACCCTTTGCCGAAGCACCTTTCGGCATAAATGGCCTGGAGACCGCTTTGGCGGCTTTGTGGCAAAATTTCGTGATTAAAGGACTAATAAAACCGGAAAAAGTAATAGAGCTTTGGTCTCTTCGTCCCGCCCTGCGCTTTGGTCTTGAAGCCGGAACCTTAAAAATAGGTGCGCCGGCCGATATGGATTTGTTTGATCCGAATCGGCGGGAAACAATCACCCCTCAATCCCTGGAATCAAAAGCCCAGAATACGCCTTTTTTAGGAAAAGAACTGCAAGGCTTCCCGGTGATGGTTTGGGTGGGCGGAAAG